>NZ_JBJGYX010000014.1:0-108030 GCF_054050195.1 Geodermatophilus sp. SYSU D00710 | reverse complement strand
GTCGCGCCGGTGCCGGTCGCGCCGTCACCGAAGTCCCACGCGTGGGACACCACCCGGCCGTCGGTGTCGGCCGAGGCCGACCCGTCCACCGACACCGCCAGGTCGGCCGGCGCCGCGGTGAACGACGCCGTCGGGGCGACGTTGGGGGCCTCGCCCGTCCGGCCGGCGCTGACGTGGGCCGCCACCCGCTCCGCCGAGAGGGCCGTCGGGTACACGGCGACCTCGTCGATCTGGCCGGCGAACCAGTCCAGGCCGGTGGCCCAGCTGCGGTCGCCGCCGACCCGCCAGTAGCCGGTGAAGGGGTCCGCCCGGACGACGTCGGCGCGCGTGCCGACGAGCTGCCCGTCGACGTAGAGCGCCATGCCTGCGTGACTGAGCGCGCCGGCGACGTGGTGCCACCGGCCGTCGTTGTAGGCGCCGCTGGTTGTGATGGTCTGCCGGGCGGTGTTGAAGACCCCGAAGGACACCCGGCCCTGCGCGTCCATGTAGACGTGCCGGTCAGAGGTGCCGCTCAGGCCGGTCCGCGAGCTGCCGAAGCCGACGATGCTCCCACCGCGGGTGGTGGTGGTCTGGAACCAGGCCTCGACGGTGAACACCTGCGGGCCGGCCGTGGCCGACTGGGTGCCGATCGTGCCCGAGGAGGTCCCGTTGAACCGGTAGGCCAGGTCGGCGTCACCGGCGATGGCGCCGACCTGGTTGCGCGAGACGCCGGAGCCGACCGCCATGTCCTCCGCCTGCGTGCCCAGCCGATCGTACGCCAGCGATCCGGAGGTCTCCCCCAGCGGCCAGTGGCTCCGTGGGCCGTCCGAGGCGACCACCTGCGCGTACAGGCGGTCGGCGCTGCGGTTCGACGAGCCCACGGTCGCCGTCGCCCAGGTGGAGGTCAGCGAGTTGCCGGCCGGGTCGCTCGCGACCACCACGTAGCGGTGGGAGCCGGCGGTGGCCCCGGTGTCGGCACAGCCGTAGGTGGGCAGCTGCCACCACTGGGAGGGGCGGGTGACCTGGCAGACCGGCGTGCCGGACACGGCGTCCCGGTACACGCGGTAGGTGAGGTGCTCGTTGTCCCGGTCGTGCACGGCGCGCCAGGTGATGCGGGCGGCACCGGGGATCATCGTGACGGTCGGCGCGAAGGTGCCGGTCGCCCGGGGGCCGACCCGGTTGGGCGCCAGGGACGGGACGGCGAAGCGCACCAGTCCCTGCTGCTCGGACCCGTTGACGCCGGGGAACTCGCCGCCGTAGACCACGTAGTCCCGGTTGCCGGTCACGGACCATCCGGCCTGGTACTGCTGGGTGTAGGTCCCGGAGTAGAAGGTGGGGTACCAGGGCAGCACCGACGGCGCCGGCTTGCCAGCGAAGTTCTGGTTCGCGATGGTGTCGTTGCCCACGGTGCCGGCCGGAGCGAGCGAGAGACTCGTTCCGAACATGTTGACCTTCGGGTTCTGCTCGGGGAAACCGCCGATGTTGCCGCAGGTGTGGGCGTGCGTGGCGTGGTAGACGGCGCCGTTGACCGCGAACGCGCTGTAGCTGTCGCCTCGGCAGTCGTTGATCCAGTGGATCGCGCCGCCGTTCGCCTTCGCGGCGAAGGAGCCCTCGAGGTTGCCCGGGCCCCAGAAGTCGTACCCCGTGCCGTAGACGTTGGTGCCGTCGGTGCTCAGACTCCAGATCGCGGAGTTGACGCCCTGGTTGGTGATCAGCGAGCCGACGGCGAAGGGCCGGGTGGCGCCGGTGGCGCCGTCGAGAGCGCCCACGCCGGTCGCCTTCATCCCGTTGAGCGAGTCGAATCGTCCGGCGACGACGACCTGGCCGTTGCTGCCCGCGAGCACCATCGCCAGCACGTAGTTGCTCGTCTGGGCGTTCTTCTCCGGGTCGTTGGGCAGCGTGTTGCCCGCCGTGGAGCCGACTCCGGGGCGGGGAGCCCAGGGCAGCAGGGCCCCGGTGCTCGCCGACACGGCGGCCAGGCGGTCACGGGCGGTCGACCCGACGGCGCTGAACTCACCGCCGAGGTAGACGGTCGCGTCCGTCGCCGCGAGAGCGCGCACGGTGCTGTTGGCCGCCGGCCGGAACGTGCTGACGAGCTGGCCGGTCGCGGTGTCGTAGGCAGCGATGCGCGCGCGGGCCTGGCCGTTGGCCTGGGTGAAGGAGCCACCCACGTAGACACGGGACCCGTCGGGCGACGCGGCGAGTGCCAGCGCCTGCCCGTTGAGGTCCGGCGCGAAGGAGGTGATGAGCGCTCCTGTGCGGATGTCGTAGGCGAGCATGTTGTTGCGCACCGTCTCCTGCGTGCCGGGCGCGGCACCCGGGGGGCGGGCCCGCGTGAAGCTGCCGGCCACGTACACGGTGTTGCCGACGACGAGCTGCGCCCAGGCGACCCCGTTGATCTGCACCGTCGGCAGCGGGTCGGCCGTGACCGTGGTCGGTGTGACCGGGTTGGCGGGGTCCAGGGGAGCCGAGTCGGCCCGGGCGACCCCCGGGACGAGCACCCCCCCGACGACTCCGGTGACCATGAAGAAGGCGACCAGAGCCGCCAGCAGCGACCTGGGCGCAGACGTGAACCGTTCAGACATCGACGTACTTCCCCCGCTCGTTCCCGTGGTGCCGGCCTGCCGCGCTGACCGGCAGGCGGACACTAAGCGTGACGACAGGGTCGGTGACATCCCCTGATGCGGTGACAGAGCGTCACTCAGATGCCGAGAGGCGGGCATGTGCCTCACTCAGGGTGAGACCACCACGAACGACCGCAGGGCCCCGGCCGGACGGCCGGGACCCTGCGTGACGACGTGCTCGGCGGCGATCAGGCGGCCGAGCCGGTGAAGACGGCGTAGGGAGCCCCGGGCTGGTAGCCCACGGAGACGGTCACCGTGTCGCGCGTCTCCGTGGGGACGCGGAACACGTAGACGCCCTCGGCGGTCTCCCCCGGTTCCAGCATGCCGGCGACCGATGCGGCCGACGGGTCGTCGAGGGGCGACCCCGGCACCTGCTCGGTGCCGTAGCCGAGGTCGACGGCCACACCGGACAGGTCGACCGCGTCAGCCGTCCGGTTGTCGAACCGGACGGTGACCCGCAGTGCGGGCCCCCCCACGTTGCCCGGACCGTGACCGCTGCCCTCGATCGCCTCGATGCCCTCGAGGGTGACCGCGACGTCGTCGTCCACCGTCACGGAGCTGTCCAGCGGCACCGGCGGCAAGCTGGGCGGCAGCTCGTCCGCGTCGCTCGTCGGCCCCGTCGGCTGGGGGGTGGCCGGTGGCGGCCCGGCAGGACCCGGAGTCGTCGGCCCCGTCGGCTGGGGGGTGGCCGGTGGCGGCTCGGCAGGACCCGGAGTCGTCGGATCCGACGCGGTGCTGGGGACGGCGGCCGATGACGTCGCCGCCGCGTCGGTCCCGCCGGGTCCGCCGTCGTCGCCTCGGCCGCCGGTCAGGAACAACGCGGCCACCGCCAGACCGATGGTGAGCGCGGCGGCGGACCAGGCGAGGAGCCGCCTCCGGCGGATCCGCCCCGTCGTCTGGTGCGTGGAGGTGCTCATCGTGGCAACCTGCCCATCTCTCGGAACCACTTGACCGACCCGAGGGCCAGGTGCCCCGCCGTCGCCAGGAAGAGCGTGGCGTAGACGGACAGGAAGACCGCCGGGTTGCCCCACAACAGGAACGACAGGGCGAGGACGCCGTAGTCGGTGGGGAGCGACAGCAACGACCGGCGCAGGGACGGCGTCGCCGTCGACGGCTGCGCGCGCGTCGCGACCCCGTGCTGGGCGCGCAGGGCCTCGTTGAGCAGCATCGCGAAGAACAGCACACCGTCGGCGATGCAGTAACCGATCGGGACCAGCAGCAGCGGTCCCGGCTCGACGGCCACGAACCGGTACAGCGCGACCAGCACGGCCAGGTGGAGGGCCAGCAGCTTGGCCGCGTCGACCATGTGGTCGAGCCACTCCCCCGCCGGCGACCCGCCACCGCGCAGCCGGGCGAGTTGCCCGTCGGCGGCGTCGAGTGCATAGCCGAGCACCAGGCACGCAGCCACGGCCAGGCCCACGGGCACCGACGGCGGCACCAGGACGACCAGCGCGATGCCCGTGGCGGTGAACGCGGCGCTGACCGCGGTGACCGCGTTGGGCGTGAGCCCGGCGTGGAACGCCATCCCGGCGAAGAGCCGGCCCATCGGCCGGTTGACGAACCGCGAGTAGGCCGGCGCGCCGGCGACGCCCTTCTGCGCAGCGGTCAGTCGGCGCAGCGTCGTCCGCAGGTCCGCGGTGGGGTGCTGGACGGTGGCGGTCACTGCTGGGCCGCCGGGAGGTCCTCGTGTCCCCACTGCCCCGGCCGTGCCGGCGGATGCAGCGGCACCACGTCGGCGACCCGTGCCGAGACGTCCGGCCGGCCGGGCGGCGGGTCCGCGTCGGTCGACCTGCGCCGGCCGCTGGGGCGCCGGCGCGGCACGTCCCGCGCGGCCAGGCGCCGGGTGAGCTGCTCGTAGCCGTCGGCGACCTGGTCCCAGTCGTAGCGGGCGGCCAGGGCGCGGGCCCGGCGGCCGGCCTCGCGGGTGCCCTCCGGGTCGGCCTCGACGGCGGCGATCTGCCGGGCGACGTCCTGCGGCGTGCGGAAGAAGCGGCCCGAGTCGCGGACGACCTCGCGGTTGAAGTCGACGTCGTAGGCGGTCACCGCCGCGCCGGCGCCGATGGCCCGCAGCAGCGAGGGGTTGGTGCCGCCGACCGAGTGCCCGTGCAGGTAGGTGGCGCAGTGGGCGTAGAGCTGGTCGAGCAGCTCCTGGTCCCAGACGCCGCCGAGGAAGCGCACCCGCTCGTCGGCCAGCGCGTGCACCCGCCGGGTGTAGGCGTCGGCGTAGGGCGCCGATCCGACGACGACCAGCGGCTTGGCGGCGTCGCTGGCGGCGTAGCCCTCGACGACGACGTCGACGTGGTTCTCCGGCTCGAAGCGGGCCACCACCAGGTGGTAGCCGCCGGGCTCGAGGCCGGCCCCGGCCAGCTTGTCGGCGCCGGGGCTGATGAGCGGGGCGCCGTAGGTCAGCAGCGTCGTGGGGGCGCCGAAGGCGGCCCGGTAGTACTCGGCGATGCCCTCGGCGTCGGCGATGAGCACGTCCGACCAGCGCACCGCCAGCGACTCGGCGACGCGGTAGTACCGCCGGCCCACCGGCCCCCACTTCGCCCGCTTCCACTCCAGCCCGTCGACGTGGGTGGCGACGGGGATGCGGGCGGCACGCAGGGCCGGCAGCAGCGGGGCGTTGGCGGCGTTGAACAGGATGGCGGCGTCGGTGCGGTGGGTGACCAGGTGGCGGACCGACAGCGCGGTGTGGCTCAGCGTCTCCAGCGACCGGCGGCGGGCGGCCGGCAGGTGCACGAGCTCCATGCCCAGGTGCTCGGCGGGCGGCGCCTCGGCGGCACCCGGGGACGTGCGGCAGTAGACGACGACCCGGTGCCCGCGGTCGGCGAGCCTGCGGCCGACCTCCTCGACCGCGGTCTCGAAGCCGCCGTAGCGCGCCGGCACGCCGCGGGTGCCCACCAGGGCGAGGCTCAAGCGGTCCATCGGTCGCGTCCTTCCGTCGGTGCGGAGCAGGAGACGGTCGGCCCGCTCCGCGCACAGCGGCGCGGACCGACGGTAGGGAGCGGAGCGGTCGTCCCTCCTCCCCCGGCCGGGTGGGACCGGGGTGAGAGCAGGGGGACGCCGGCGGCCGCTAGTAGGCGCCGGAGCGGCTGAGCACCGCGCGGAAGGTCTTGACGAGGATCAGCGCGTCCAGCGCCAGCGACCAGTTCTCCACGTAGCGCAGGTCGAGGCGGACCGACTCCTCCCACGACAGGTCGCTGCGCCCGGAGATCTGCCACAGCCCGGTGAGTCCGGGCCGGACCAGCAGCCGCCGGCTGACCGAGGAGTCGTAGCGCGCGACCTCGTGGGGCAGCGGCGGCCGCGGGCCGACCAGCGACATCGAGCCGCCGAGCACGTTGAGCAGCTGCGGGAGCTCGTCGAGGGACAGGCGGCGCAGCCAGCGGCCGACTCGGGTGACCCGGGGGTCGGTGCGCATCTTGAACAGCAGGCCGTCGGAGATGTTCTGCTCCTGCAGCGCGTCGACCTGGCGGTCGGCGTCGACCACCATGCTGCGGAACTTGAGCATGGTGAACCGCCGGCCGTTCACGCCCACCCGCTCCTGCCGGTAGAGGACCGGGCCGGGGCCGTCGAGCCGCACGGCCAGGGCCAGCGCCAGCAGCAGCGGTGCCAGCACCACCAGCGCCAGGGCCGCGGCGGCCCGGTCGACCCCGCCCTTGACCAGCCGGCCCCAGCCGCCGAAGCGCGGCTGCTCGACCGAGAGCAGGGGCAGCCCCTCGAACGGGCGGATGTGCAGCCGCGGGCCGGCGACCTCGATCAGGCCGGGCGCGACGAGCAGCTCGATGCCGGTGCCCTCCAGCTGCCACGACAGCCGGCGGAGGTACTCGGCGGCGGTCTCGCTCGCCGAGGTGACCGCGACGGCGTCGGCCCCCAGCCGCTCGGCGGTCTCGGCGACGTCGTCGAGACCGCTGACCGGGACGCCGAGCCGGTCGGCGACGCGGGCCCGGCTCTCCGGGGTGACACAGGCGCCGACGACCTGCAGCCCGGCGTAGTTCGCCCGGGTCACCGCGGTGGCCAGCTCGACCACGGCGCCGCCGCGCCCGACGACGACGACCCGCTTGGTGCAGGCGCCGCGGGACTGCAGCCGGCGCAGCGCGCACCGGGCGGCGTAGCGGCCGACGAGGGTGAGGAGGGTGAGCACGGGCACGGCCGGCAGCACCAGAGCGCGGCTGAGTTCCAGGTCACCGGCGAAGGAGACGACGCCGGCCAGTGCGAGCAGCAGGAAGCCGGCCCGGCTGACGCGGCGGTACTCGTCGCTGCCGGTGCCGAACACCCGCTCCTCGTGGGCGCCGGTGCCCAGCAGCAGCAGCGGCCAGGCCAGCACCAGCCCGGCGGCGGTCCGCAGCGGCGCGGAGCCGAGGGACGGCTGCGCCGCGAGCACCCCGGCGCAGGCGGTCAGGGCGGCGGCCACGTCGAGGCCGTGCAGGGCCGCGGAGTAGCGGCCGGCCCACCGGCGGGCGGGCGCCCGCCGGACGGCGTGCAGGCCAGCAGCGGAGTCGGGGGCCCGACGCGGAGTCGGAAGCGTCGGCGTCGAGCTCCCCGGTCCGGTCGCGTGGTGGTGGTCCAGTAGCACGTCTCCCCCTCGTCACTCCCCGTGCGCACGGGAAACAGAGGTCACGCTCGGTGCGCAATGTCTTCGCCGCGCCCTGCGTGCTGGTCCCCCGACGCCTGGAGGACACTCACAGAGCGTGACAACGGGGTCAATGCGGAGAGTGACTCTTCACCCGAAGGGGGAGGGCGCGACCGGGGCTCAGCTGCGCGGGTGGACGACGTTCTGGGCCGCCTCGAGCCCTTGCGCCACCAGCTCCTCGGCGGCGTCGGCGGCCTCGGCGACCAGCAGGTCGAGCTCCTTGCGCTCGGTCGCGGAGAAGTCCTTGAGGACGAAGTCGGCGGGGTCCTGGCGCCCGGGTGGGCGGCCGATCCCGACTCGCACGCGCAGGTAGTCGCGGGTGCCCGTGGAGCGGCTGATCGAGCGCAGGCCGTTGTGCCCGCCCTCGCCGCCGCCACGCTTGAGCCGGACCGCGGCGAAGGGGAGGTCGAGCTCGTCGTGGACGACGACGAGGTCGGTGGCCGGCAGCTTGTGGTAGTCGAGCAGCCCGCGCACGGGGCCGCCGGACTCGTTCATGTACGTCGTCGGCCGGGCCAGGACGACGCGGCGGCCGGCCAGCCGGCCCTCGCCGGCCAGCGCGCGGGCCCGGGCGCCCTTCCCGGCGGCCAGCCGCACGCCGGCGCGGGCGGCGAGCTCGTCGAGCACCATGGCGCCGACGTTGTGCCGGTTGCCGGCGTAGCCCGGACCGGGGTTGCCCAGCCCGACGACGAGGAAGGGCCCCTCGGAGGGGAGGGACGCCGCAGGGGCGCCGGCGGGTGCGCCGGCGCCCCTGCGGGACGTGCTCTCGGTCAGCGGGGACCTCAGCTGTTCTCGGTCGACTCGATCGACTCGCCGCCGCCCTGCGCCATGGGCTCGGGGACGACGTCGCCCTCGCCGACGCCCTCCTCGGCCGGCGCGGACTCCTCGCGCTCGATGCCGGCCTCGGCCTCGGCCTCGGCGAGCTCGGCGTCGAGCTGCTCGGCGGTCGGGGCGGCCATGACGTTGACGACCAGGGCCTCGGGGTCGGTGAGCACGGTGGCCCCGCCGGAGAGGGTCAGCTCGCCGGCGGTGACGCCGTGGCCGGCCTCGCGGCCGGTGACGTCGACCTCGACGGTCTCGGGGATGGCGGTGGCGGGGGCCTCGACCGAGACGGTGTTCAGCTCGACGCTGACCAGGGTCTCGGAGGCGGCCTCGCCCACGACGGTCACCGGGACGTCGACGGTGACGCGCTCGCCGCGGCGGACGACGAGCAGGTCGACGTGTTCGTGCACGCGGGTGAGCGGGTCGCGCTGGACGGACTTGGTGAGCGCGAGCTGCTCGGTGCCGTCGAGGACGACGGTGATCAGGGCGTTGGTGCCGCCGTTGCGCAGCGCCGCGGCGAACTCGCGGGCCGGCAGCGACAGGTGGACGACGTCCTGGCCGTGCCCGTACAGGACGGCGGGGATGCGGCCCGCGCGGCGGGTCCGGCGGGCGCTGCCCTTGCCGAACTCGGTGCGGGCCTCGGCGACGAGGCGGAAGTCAGCCACGGTGGTGTGCTCCTCTGGTGGATCGGCCGGTGTGCCGGCGGCCGCGCGCGGCACACCCACTCGGAGCACACGCACGTCGATCACGGAGTCGGACGGACCGCTCCCTCGCCGGGCGCTGCCATGCTACCCGGCCGCCGGCCGGGTGACCGCGGCCAGGTGCCGTCCCCTGCTGCGCTGGCCCTCCCCGTCCGGCCTCGGGAGGCCCCCCGTGCCCCCGCTCGGCACGGACCGTCAGCTGGCGCCGCCGAAGAGGCTGGTGACCGAGCCGTCCTCGAAGACCTCCTTGATCGCCCGCGCGAGCAGCGGGGCGATCGACAGGACGGTGAGCTTGTCGAACTGGCGGGCCGGCTCGATGGGCAGCGTGTTGGTCACGATGACCTCGCTGATCTTGCTGTTCTTCAGCCGGTCGACGGCGGCGCCGGACAGCACCCCGTGGGTGGCGCAGACGATGACGTCGGCGGCGCCGGCCTCGAAGAGCGTCTCGGCGGCCTTCACGATCGTGCCGCCGGTGTCGATCATGTCGTCGAGGAGGATGCAGACGCGGCCCTCGACCTCGCCGACGACGCGGTTGGCGACCACCTCGTTGGGCCGCATGGGGTCGCGGGTCTTGTGGATGAAGGCCAGCGGGACACCGCCCAGCTTGTCGCTCCACCGCTCGGAGACCCGGACCCGCCCGGAGTCCGGGGACACGACCGTGATGTCGCGGTCGCCCCACCGGTCCTGCACGTGGCCGCTGAGCAGCTCCAGGGCGAACAGGTGGTCGACCGGGCCGTCGAAGAAGCCCTGGATCTGGGCGGTGTGCAGGTCGACGGTCATGAGCCGGTCGGCACCGGCGGTCTTGTACATGTCGGCGACCAGGCGGGCCGAGATCGGCTCGCGGCCACGGTGCTTCTTGTCCTGCCGGGCGTAGGGGAAGAACGGGGCCACCACGGTGATCCGCTTGGCCGAGGCGCGCTTGAGCGCGTCGACCATGATCAGCTGCTCCATGAGCCAGGTGTTGATCGGCGCGGTGTGGCTCTGCACGACGAAGGCGTCGCAGCCGCGCACCGACTCCTCGAACCGCACGAACAGCTCGCCGTTGGCGAACTCGTAGGCCGCCGTCGGCGTCGGCGTCACGCCCAGGTGGCCGGCGATCTCCGCCGCCAGCTCCGGGTAGGCCCTGCCGGAGAAGAGCATCAGGCTCTTGCTGGTGGTCTGCCGGATCGCGCTCATCGGCTGTGTGCCCCTACCGCTCGTGGTCCGCTTCGGGCTCCGCCGGTCGGTCCGGGATGTCACCCATGGCCCGGCTCCCGGCCGTGCCTCCGGCCGTTGCTGCTGCTGCAGCTCTCGCGGCGGCCGTCCCCGGACGGCGCCGCCGCACCCAGCCTGCCACATTGCGCTGTGCAGCCCGCGCCACACCCATGGCCCCCGGCGGCACGTCCTCGGTGATCACCGAGCCGGCGGCGGTGTAGGCGCCGTCGCCGACCGTGACCGGAGCCACGAGCATCGTGTCCGACCCGATGCGCACCTCGTCGCCGATCGTCGTGTGGTGCTTGGCCACGCCGTCGTAGTTGACGAAGACCGTGGCCGCGCCGATGTTGGCGCCCCGGCCGATCGTCGCGTCGCCGACGTAGGACAGGTGCGGCACCTTCGAGTCCTCGCCCACCTGCGCGTTCTTCGTCTCGACGAACGCGCCCACCTTGGCGCCCCCGGCCAGCCGGGTCCCCGGCCGCAGGTAGCTGAACGGGCCGACCGAGGCCCGCGGGCCCACGACCGCGCCGAGGACGTGCGAGCGGACGACGGCGGCGCCCTCCTCGACGGTGGTGTCGACCAGCGTGGTGTCGGGCCCGACGACGGCGCCGGTGGCCACCGACGTCGTCCCGCGCAGGTGCACCCCCGGCTCGAGCAGGGCGTCGGGCGCGACGGTGGCGGTGACGTCGACCCAGGTCGTGGCCGGGTCGACGACGGTGACCCCGGAGCGCATCAGCGCGTCGAGCACGCGGTCGTTGAGGGTGCGGCGGCGGGCAGCGAGTTCGACCCGGTCGTTGCAGCCGAGCACGTCGGCCGGGTCCTCGGCGCGGACGGCGGCGACCGGCGCCCCGCCCTCGACCAGCGGGGCCAGCGCGTCGGTGAGGTACTGCTCGCCCTGTGCGTTGTCGGTGGCCAGGCCCGCCAGCACGCGCCGCAGGGTCCCGGCGTTCGCGACGTACACCCCCGCGTTGACCTCGCGGATCGCCCGCTGCTCGGCGGTGGCGTCGCGCTCCTCGACGATCGCCCGGGGCGCACCGCCCCCGTCCCGGACGATCCGGCCCAGCCCGGCCGGGTCCTCGACCTCGGCCGTGAGCACGGTGAAGACGCTGCCGGCCGCGGTGTGCGCCGCCACCAGCGACGCCAGCGTGCCGGCCGTGAGCAGCGGCGCGTCGCCGTTGACCACCAGCACCGGTCCCTCGAGGTCGGGGGCGGCGTCCAACGCGACCCGCGCGGCGTGCCCGGACCCGAGCTGCTCCTCCTGCAGCACCGCCCGGGCGCCGGGCGCGACCGCGGCCAGGTGCTCCTCGACGGCCGCGCGGCCCGACCCGACGACCACCAGGGTGGTGCCGGCGCCCAGCGGCGCGGCGGCAGCCAGCACGTGGCCGAGCATCGAGCGCCCGCCGAGCTCGTGGAGCACCTTCGGCGTGGCCGACCGCATCCGGGTGCCCTGCCCGGCGGCGAGGACGACGACGGCGGCGACTGCCTGCTGGGGGCTCACGGATCTCCTCCGACGGTGGGACCGCCGGCGGTCGCACCGGCGCTGCTGGGACGCTGCTGGGGGACTCGGACTCGAACCGAGACCTCCCGGCTCCAAAGGCCGGCGGGCTGCCGATTACCCCATCCCCCACCGCGGCGCCGCCCCCGCGCGGCACCGCCCGCCCGAGCCTAGGGGCCGCGCCGGGCGGAGGCACGGTCTGCCCGGGCTCCGGGGCCCGGACGGCAGGTGTGCCTACGGTCACGTAGGTTACGGCCAGCCAGCCGCTGGTCGTCGAGAGACGCGCGACCCGCGACGGACCACGACTGGAGGCTCCCGCCCGTGTCCGCTCCCTCCCTGACCCGGCCGACGGCGTTCCGTCCCGCCGACCCCGACGCCGGGCTGCCGGCCGGCGCCTACGGCAAGGAGAAGGGCCACCTCGAGCAGCTGGTCCTCTACGTCTTCGTCGTGGTGCCCTTCGTCGCCCTCGCCGCCGTCGTGCCGGTCGTGTGGGGCTGGGGCCTGTCCTGGCTCGACGTCGCGCTGTTCGCGGCCTTCTACTTCGTCCCGCTGCTCGGGGTGACCGTGGGCTACCACCGCCACTTCACCCACGGGTCGTTCAAGGCGAGCCGGCCGCTGCGGATCGCGCTGGCGATCACCGGGTGCATGGCGATCCAGGGTCCGGTCGTGCAGTGGGTGGCCGACCACCGCCGCCACCACGCCTTCTCCGACCGCGAGGGCGACCCGCACTCGCCGTGGCGCTACGGCACCGACGCCCGGGCGCTGCTCAAGGGGATGTTCCACGCGCACCTGGGCTGGCTGTTCGACCGGCGGCAGACCAACGCCGCCCGCTACGCCCCCGACCTGCTCAAGGACCGCGGCCTGGTGGTGACCAGCCGGCTGTTCAGCCTGTGGGCGTTCCTCAGCCTGGCCCTGCCCGCCGCGATCGGCGGCCTGGTGACCCAGAGCTGGATCGGCGCCTCGAGCGCCTTCTTCTGGGCCGGGCTGGTGCGCACGGGGCTGCTGCACCACGTCACCTGGTCGATCAACTCGGTCTGCCACGTGGTGGGCGCCCGGCCCTTCGCCTCCCGCGACCGCGCCACCAACTTCTGGCCGCTGGCGATCCTCAGCGCCGGGGAGTCCTGGCACAACCTGCACCACGCCGACCCCACCTGCGCCCGCCACGGCGTGCTGCGGGGGCAGGTCGACATCAGCGCCCGGGTCATCTGGCTGTTCGAGAAGCTGGGCTGGGCGCACTCGGTGAAGTGGCCCGACCCGGTGCGCCTGGCCGCGAAGCGGCGGGCGCCCGAGCCCGCCGGGGCCTGAGCGGGCGGGCGGGGCGACCGGTGCCCCCCGGGGACCCCGTGCCCCGGCCACGGGTGCGGATGAGCGGCGCCCAGCGGCGCGAGCAACTGGTCGCGGTGGGCCGTGCGGTGTTCGCCGAGCGCGGCTACGACGCGACCTCGATCGAGGAGCTCGCCGTCCGCGCGGAGGTGAGCAAGCCCGTCGTCTACGAGCACTTCGGCGGCAAGGAGGGCCTCTACACCGCCGTCGTCGACCGGGAGATGCAGCAGCTGCTCGACCGGTTCACCTCGGCCCTGGCCGGGGACGGCGGGACCCGGGCGCTGCTGGAGCGGGCGGCACTGGTGCTGCTGGACTACGTCGAGGACGACACCGACGGCTTCCGGGTGCTCTCCCGCGACTCCCCGGGCTCGGGCGCCTACTCCTCCCTGCTCGGCGAGCTCGCCCGCCGGGTCGAGCACATCCTGGCCGGGCAGTTCGCCGGCCGCGGCCACGACCCGCAGCTCGCCGGCCTCTACAGCTCCGCGCTGGTCGGCATGGTCGCGCTGGTGGGCCAGTGGTGGCTCGAGCACCGCTCCCCCGGCAAGGAGGAGGTCGCCGCCCGGCTGGTGGACCTCGCCTACTCCGGCCTGGCCCACCTCGATCCCCACCCGACGCTGCGCACGACCGGCTCCGGCCGGGCCTGAGCGGGCTCAGCCGACCAGCCGCGCGCCCGGCACCGGGCCGTGCACCACCCGGACGGTGCGGAACACGCCCTCCCCCGCGAGCACGGCGGCCAGCCGCAGCGCGGCCTCCTCGTCGTCGGCGAGGGCGGCCACGGTGGGCCCGGAGCCACTGACCAGCGCGCCCGCCGCTCCCGCGTCGGTGGCCGCCCGCAGGGCCCGTCGCAGCGCCGGGCGCAGCGAGAGGGCCGCGGGCTGCAGGTCGTTGGCGAGCGCGGCGGCCAGCGCCGGCGTCGGGCCGCTGCGCAGGGCGGCGAGCACCGGCTCGGAGGCGGGCACCCCGGAGCCGTCGGGGACCCGGCCCGCGGCGCGCAGCCGGTCGAGCTCGGCGTAGACGGCGGGGGTGGACAGGCCGCCCGCGGCGATGCCGAGCACCCAGTGCCACTGCCGGCGGGCCAGCACCGGCGTGAGCTGCTCGCCGCGGCCGCTGCCCAGCGCCACCCCACCGGCCAGGCTGAAGGGCACGTCGCTGCCGAGCCGGGCGGCCAGCCCGGCGAGGTCGCCGCGGGTGGCGTGGGTGCCCCACAGCGCGTCCAGGGCGACCAGGGCGGCCGCGGCGTCGGCGCTGCCCCCGGCCAGCCCGGCGGCGGCCGGGATCGCCTTGTGCACCTCGATGGCGGCGTCGGCGGCCACGCCGGCGTGCTCGGCGAGCAGCTCGGCGGCCTGCCAGACGAGGTTGCGCCGGTCGGTGGGCACGGGGTCGGGCCCCCTGGTCCCCTCTCCGGTCACCGTCACCGACAGCCCGCCCGCGCGCCGCACGGTGACCGTGTCGAGCAGCGAGACGGCCAGGTAGACCGTCTGCAGGGCGTGGAAGCCGTCCTCGCGCAGCGGGCCGACGGCGAGGGAGACGTTGACCTTGGCCGGTGCGTGCGCGGTGACCGCGCCGTCGCCCCGGCTGTGCCCGGCCCCGCCGGGCGACGACCAGCTCACGACGACCGGCTCACGACGACCGGGTCACGGCGCGGTCGCCGCCAGTCGCGCGAAGTCGGCCACCGACAGCCGCTCCCCGCGGGTGGCCGGGTCGATGCCGGCGGCCCGCAGCCGCGCCTCGGCGGCGGCCGGGCTCCCGGCCCAGCCGGCGAGGGCGGCCCGCAGGCCCTTGCGGCGCATGGCGAACGCGGCGTCGACGACGGCGAAGGTCGCGGCGCGGTCGCCCGGCGGCGGTTCGTGCCGGTCGAGGGCGACCAGCCCCGAGTCGACGTTGGGCTCGGGCCAGAACACCCGGCGGCCGACGTTGCCGGCGCGGCGGGCGGTGCCGTACCAGGCGGCCTTGACCGAGGGCACGCCGTAGGCGGGGCTGCCGGGTGGGGCGGCCAGCCGCTCGGCGACCTCGGCCTGCACGAGCACCAGCGCGCGCCGCAGGGAGGGCAGCAGTTCCAGCAGGTGCAGCAACACGGGCACGGCCACGTTGTACGGCAGGTTCGCCACCAGCGCCGTCGGCGGGGGTCCGGGCAGCTCGCGCACCCGCAGCGCGTCGGCCTCGACGACGGTCAGCCGGCCGGCCAGGTCCGGCTGCCGCTCGGCCACGGTGACCGGCAGCCGGGCGGCCAGCCGGGGGTCGATCTCCACGGCGGTGACGGCCGCGGCGGCCGGCAGCAGGCCCAGGGTCAGCGACCCGAGACCGGGACCGATCTCGAGGACGACGTCGTCGGGGCGCAGCTCCGCCGTGCGCACGATCCGCCGGATGGTGTTGGCGTCGTGCAGGAAGTTCTGCCCGAGGGTCTTCGTCGGGCGCAGGTCGAGCTGCTGGGCCAGGTCGCGGATGACGGCCGGGCCCAGCAGCCCGGGGGCCTGCTCGGGAGAGCTCAGCTGAACAGCCGGGAGCCGCAGTGCGGCCACTGGCCGGCACCGGAGCGCGCGTAGAGCATCTGGGCCCGCAGTGTCTGCTCCTCCGCCGAGGCGGCCGCGGGGTCGCCGGCGCCGCCGACCGACGCCCAGGTGGCCGTCGAGAACTGGTAGAGGCCACGGTACTTGCCCGTGGAGCTGACGGCGTCGACCCGGCCGCCGGACTCGCACTGCGCCAGCGCCGCCCAGTTGAGCCCGTCGGCGGTGGCCGGGACCGATCCCGAGGGCGCCGGCCGCTCCTTGGTCCCGACGGTGACCAGCTCGTCGACCGGCGGGACGGTCACGCTGGTGGCCAGCTGCTCGCGGGAGGTCTCCACGCCGTCGACGACGGTGACGCGGAAGGTGGTCGCCTGCTCGCCGTCCACGCCCTCCTGGGTGACGGTCTCCTCGCCCTCGAGGGCCTCCGGGTCCTCGGTCTCGACCGTGCGGTGCGGCACGGGGCTGGTGACGACCTGCTCGGTGACCTGCACGCGGAAGACCTGCAGCCGCATGGCGCCCAGCAGCGGCTGGGTCGGGTACAGGCTGGTGCGGTCGTGCTCGCCGAGGACGACGCCCTGCTCGGCCAGCAGGTCGCCGGCGGTGGCGGCCGTGGTGGTGACCACGCGCGAGGCGCCGTCGACGACCAGCGTGACGTCCTTCGGCGTGGTGATCGACAGCGCCATGCCGTCGAGCGGGAGCCGCTCGCTGCGGCTGGCCGACAGGACCATCCCCTCGGCCCGGTAGCCGAGCTGCTCGAGCGCCTCGTCGACCGACAGCGCGGTCACGTAGACCTCGCTGCTGACCCCGTCGACGGTGAGCTGCAGCGGGCGGGCGCGGTTGACCACGACGGTGTCGCCGTCGACGACCTCGGCCGCGGCCGCGGGGAGGACGACGTCGTGCGCCTGCGTCTCCAGGCCCTCCTCCGCCAGCACCTCGCCCACGGTGTCGGCGTACGTGCGGACCTCGCGGGCCTGCCCGTCGACGGTGAGGGTCAGCGACTTCTGCGCGGCGAACCAGGCGATCGAGCCGCCCACCAGTCCGGTCAGGACCAGGGCGAAGAGGGCGAGCTTCAGCGTTCGGGGCACGACACTTCCACGGGGTCGGGGGACCGGGCAGGGGGTCGCACACCCGAGCAGCAGCCGACAGCGCAGGGCTCCCGGGACCGTGCGGACGCCGTCCGGCGATCCCACCCCGGCTGTCAGTCACGCCACGATAACGAGTGCGCCACGTCTAGCAACGGTGCGCACGGAGTGAACCAGGGAGACGACACGTCGACACGGAGCCGCGCCGACACACACCGTCACGGACGCGCCGCACGGGACGGCTGTGACGAGTGGTTCCGACGGGGTCAGTCGGTGATCGACGTCACGGGGCGACCGGTGCCGTGACGGGGCACCGGAGTGGGTTCAGCCGGCCAGGGCGCGCTCGTCGACCCGGACGGGCCGCAGCCAGGTGAGCAGGAACCCGGCGACGGCGAGACCGGCGGCGATCCCGGCGAACCCGCCCGCCACCAGGGCCACGGGCACCAGGTCGACGCGCTCGGTCACCCGGTCGCCCAGGTCGATGCCGCCGGCCAGCAGGAGGGTGCCCAGCGGCAGCAGGGCCAGCACGCTGGTCGCCGCGGTCACCAGGTGCGCGGTCCAGGTGCGCAGCGCCTCGTCGACCGGCACGTCGGCGCCGTCGGCCGGCAGCGGCCGGAGGAGGACCCGCAGCAACGCGGTCTCGGCCAGCAGCCAGGCCACGAGCGGGACGGCGACGGCGGTCCAGCCGACCGGGTCGGACAGCTCGCCGCGCTGCCACATGTACGCAGCGACCGCGATCTCGGCGACGACCACGCCGCGCATCGTCCACAGCAGCCACAGCGAGACCTGCTCGCTGCGCCGCGGCCGGCGGGCGGGCTCGGACAGCCGCCAGCGCGGGCGCGGGCGGGTGGCCTCGGCGAGCACCACGCCCGCGAGCAGGCCGACGACCAGGGCGGGCAGCCAGAGGAAGACCGACGCCTCAGCGAACACCACGATGCTGGCGACGACGGCGACCAGCCCCAGCAGCAGGCCGACCCGCCGGACCCGGCGCCCGTGCTGCGCCTGCCGCTGCAGGGTGGCCAGGCCCTCGGGCGTGGGCGTGGAGAAGCCGATCGCGGCCGCGGCGACCGCGCGGCGGCCGGCGGCCAGTGCCCACGCCCGCGCCAGCAGCACGCCGGGCACGAGGACGGCGATGAAGAGGACGACGGCGATGAGGCGGCCCACGCAGACAGTGTGCCTCGCCTCGGGGCCCAGCCGGTCCCGCCGGTGCTACCAGCTCCCGAAGACCCGCTCGGCGGTGCGGGTGAGGCTGTCGCACAGCTGCGCGAGCTCGACCCCGGTGACCTCGGCCAGCGCCCGCACGGTGTGCGGCACCAGCCGCGAGCCGTTGGGCCGGCCGCGGTGCGGCACCGGGGTGAGGAACGGCGAGTCGGTCTCCACGAGCAGCTGGTCGAGCGGGGTGAGCGCCGCGGCCTCGCGCAGGTAGCCGGCGTTGCCGAAGGTCAGCGTGCCGGCGAAGGACAGCACGTGGCCGCGCTCGACGCAGGCCCGCGCGAAGGCGGCGTCGCCGGAGAAGCAGTGGAACACCGTGTGCTCGGGAGCGCCCTCGTCGTCCAGGACGCGCAGGATCTCCTCGTGGGCGTCGCGGTCGTGGACGACCAGGGCGACGCCGCGCGCCTTCGCGATCCGGATGTGCGCGCGGAACGACGCCTCCTGCGCCGCCCAGCCCTCGGGCCCGGTGCGGTACCGGTCGAGGCCGGTCTCCCCCACCGCGCGCACCCGCGGCAGCGCGGCGAGCCGGTCGATCTCGGCCAGGGCGTCGTCGTCGGCGGCGCCGGCACCGGCCTCGTTGGGGTGGACGGCGACGGCGGCGAGCACGTTGCCGTGCCGGGCGGCCAGCTCCGCCGACCACCGCGAGGAGGGCACGTCGACGCCGACCTGCACCAGCCGCGGGACCCCGACCGCGGCCGCGGCGTCGATCTCGGCGTCGACGGCGGCGTCGTCGGCGGGCTCGTCGGTGCGGAAGCCGCCCAGGACGATGTCGAGGTGGGTGTGGGTGTCGACCGCCGGCGCGGGCAGCGGCTCCGGGGACGGCGGTGGCTCGCCCCGCCGGTTCGCCCGGGACGCGGCCGACCGGCTCACGCGTGCACGTCCGCGGACGTGCCCGGCGCGCTTCTGCGGGAGTGCACCGGGACCGCGCTCACTCGCCGTCCTCGAGCCGGCGCAGCTCCTCCTCGACGATCGACTCGTCGAGCTTGCGGAACACCGGCGTGGGCGGCGCCAGCGGCGTCCCCGCGGCCAACGGGCGCGAGGCCCACACCGCCTGCGCGTCGGCGTAGTCGCCGGTGATGACGGGGTAGGGCGAGCCGTCGTCGAGGTCGGTGACCTCCTCGATGCGCGGCGCCGGCGACCACACGCCGGTGCCGCCGAGCAGCTCGTGCACCTTCTGCGCCGAGTGCGGGAGGAACGGGGTGAGCAGCGCGTTGCAGTCGCTGACCGCCTGCAGCGCGGTGTGCAGCACGGTGTCGCGGCGGGCCGGGTCCTCCTTGAGCTTCCACGGCGCCTGGTCGGACAGGTACTTGTTGGCCTCGCCGACCACCCGCATGGCCTCGGTGGCCGCCGCCTTCTGCCGGTTGCGGGCGAGCAGCTCCCCGATCGGGCCGAACGCGTCGCGGGTGGTGCCCAGCAGCGCGCGGTCGGCGTCGGTCAGGTCGCCCGGCGTGGGGACGGCGCCGACGTTCTTCGCCGCCAGCGACACCGTGCGGTTGACCAGGTTGCCCCAGCCGGCGACCAGCTCGTCGTTGTTGCGGCGCTTGAACTCCGCCCAGGTGAAGTCGGTGTCCTGCGTCTCGGGCCCGGCGACGGCGATGAAGTACCGCAGCGCGTCGGCGTCGTAGCGGGCCAGGAAGTCGCGGACGTAGATGACCACCTGCCGCGAGGAGGAGAACTTGCGGCCCTCCATGGTGAGGAACTCGCTGGAGACCACCTCGGTGGGCAGGTTGAGCCGGCCCAGCGAGCCCGGCGTGCCGCCGCGGTCGCCCTCGCCGTCGTACCCGAGCAGCTGCGCGGGCCAGATCTCGGCGTGGAAGACGATGTTGTCCTTGCCCATGAAGTAGTAGGCGTCGGAGTCCGGCGACTGCCACCACTGCCGCCACGCCTCGGGGTCGCCGGAGCGGCGGGCCCACTCGATGGAGGCCGACAGGTAGCCGACGACGGCGTCGAACCACACGTAGATCCGCTTGTCGGGCCGGTCGCGCCAGCCGTCGAGCGGGATCGGCACCCCCCAGTCGATGTCGCGGGTGTAGCTGCGCGGCTTGAGGTCCTCCAGCAGGTTGCGGCTGAAGTTGAGGACGTTGGGCCGCCAGCTCGTCCGGGTGCCCAGCCAGTCGCCCAGGGCCCGGGTGAAGGCCGGCAGGTCGAGGAAGTAGTGCTCGCTCTCGACGAACCGCGGCGTCTCGCCGTTGATCCGGCTCACCGGGTTGATGAGGTCGGTGGGGTCGAGCTGGTTGCCGCAGTTGTCGCACTGGTCGCCGCGGGCACCGTCGTAGCCGCAGATGGGGCAGGTGCCCTCGATGTACCGGTCGGGCAGCGTGCGGCCGGTGCTCGGGCTGATGGCGCCCAGCGTCGTCTGCGGGAAGACGTACCCGTTCTTCAGCAGGCCGAGGAAGATCTCCTGGCTGACCTGCGCGTGGTTGACCGTGGTGGTGCGGGTGAACAGGTCGTAGGACAGGCCCAGCGCCTGCAGGTCGCCGACGATGATGCGGTTGTTGCGGTCGGCGATCTCCCGCGGCGACACCCCCTCGGCGTCGGCGGCGACGGTGATCGGTGTGCCGTGCTCGTCGGTGCCGCTGACCATGAGCACCCGGTCACCGGCCATCCGGTGGTAGCGGCTGAAGACGTCGGAGGGGACGCCGAAGCCGGAGACGTGGCCGATGTGCCGGGGGCCGTTGGCGTAGGGCCACGCCACCGCGGTCAGGATGTGCCGATCACTCACACCGCCGAGCGTAGTGAGCGCCGCCGGGCGGTCCGGTCAGCGACCGGAGACGGCGGCCGTCGACGGCGGCTCGGCGCCCGCCGGGGTGCCCAGCGCGAGGGCGCCCAGGGCGACGCCGATGAGCGCGACGGTGACCAGCCGCACCCGCGGGTGGGCCACCGGAGCCGGCCGGCCGCGCGGCGGGGCCGCCGCCGCCCAGGCCCGCGTCGTGGGCGCGGTCAGCAGCAGCAGCTTGCCCACGGGGACGGCGAGCGCGAGCAGCGCCAGCGCGGGCAGCGGCAGCGTCGTCGGCAGGTCGCCGGCCGGCAGCGTCCGCGGGCCGGCCACGGCGAGCACGAGGACGAGCACCACCTCGGCGCAGGCGACGCCGGTCGCCAGGCGGCGCCCGGAGCCGTCGACGACGGCCAGCCCGCCGCCGGCGCACAGCACGACCCAGCCGGCCAGCCCGCCCAGGACGGCGGCGACGAGCGCCCCCGAGGGCCGCGGGGCCGTCATCAGGCCGTCGAGACCGGTGAGGCCCCCGGCGAGCAGCGCGACGGCCTCCAGGCCGGACACCGCCGCCAGCAGCAGGACGGCCGCCGGCCACCGCGCGGCGCGCGGCACCGCACGGGTCGGGAGGGGGGCGTCGAGGATGCTGGTCGCCACGGGTTGCGCTCCTGGCCGGGGACGTCGGTCACCGGTCAGGTCGTCCCGCGGGGGCGGGTGCTGCAGGACGGGCGGAGGGGCCCTCACCCCTCCGGGGGGTCAGCGGACGCTGCGGTGGGCCCCCGCCCGTTCCGGGTCGGTGGCGAAGCGGCTGCGCCGCCGTCCGTAGAGGAAGTACATGACGACCCCGATGACCATCCAGACGAGGAACCGCAGCCAGGTCTCGGTGGGCAGGTTGGCCATGAGCCACAGGCAGGCGAGCGCCGACGCGATCGGCAGGAGCGGCACCAGCGGCACCCGGAAGGACCGGGGCAGGTCGGGGCGGGTCCGGCGCAGGATCCACACGCCGATGGAGACCAGGAAGAACGCGAACAGCGTGCCGATGTTGACCAGCTCGGCGAGCTCGGAGAGCGGCACGAGCCCGGCGAGGACGGCGACGAGGAGCCCGGTCGCGATGGTGATCTTGTAGGGGGTGCCGTACCGCGGGTGGACCGTCCCGATCGTCCGCGGCAGCAGCGCGTCCCGGCTCATCGCGAACAGCACCCGCGACTGGCCGAGCATCAGGATCATGACCACCGAGGTCAGGCCGGCCAGCGCGCCCAGCGAGATGATGCTCGAGAAGAAGGTCAGCCCGTTGGCGGCGAACGCCCCGGCCAGCGGTGCGCTCTCGCTGAGCTCGGTGTAGTTCTGCATGCCGACGACGACCAGCGAGACGGCGACGTAGAGCAGCGTGCAGATGGCCAGCGAGCCGAGGATGCCGCGGGGCAGGTCGCGGGCCGGGTTGCGGGTCTCCTCCGCCGCGGTCGCCACGATGTCGAAGCCGATGAAGGCGAAGAACACGATCGCGGCGCCGGCCAGGACCCCGCCCCACCCGAAGGTGCCCTGGCTGAAGCCGGTGAGGACCGAGATCAGCGGGGTGTCCAGCCAGTTGGTGCCGGCCTCGGCGGTCTCCTCGGCGGGCGGCACGAACGGCGAGTAGTTGTCGGCGGTCAGGTAGAACGCGCCGACGACGATGACCAGCAGGACGACGGCCAGCTTGATGGCCACGATCACCGCGGTGACCCGCGAGGACAGCTTGATGCCGAACACCAGCACGGCGGTCATCGCCAGCACGATGACGATCGCCGGGATGTTGAAGGTCGCCGTCTCCCCCGCGATCGAGGTGGGCAGCGCCAGGCCGATGTCGTCGAGCAGCTGGTTGAGGTAGCCCGACCAGCCGACGGCGACCGTGGCCGCGCCGAGGGCCAGCTCGAGGACGAGGTCCCAGCCGATGATCCAGGCGACGAACTCGCCGAAGGTGGCGTAGGAGAACGTGTACGCCGAGCCCGCGACCGGGACGGTGGAGGCGAACTCGGCGTAGCAGAGCGCGGCCAGCCCGCAGACGACGCCGGCGATGACGAAGGAGACCGCCACCGCGGGCCCGGCCTGGTTGCGCGCGACCACGCCGGTGAGCACGAAGATGCCGGTGCCGATGATGACCCCGACCCCGAAGACGGCGAGGTCGAGCCCCGAGAGGTTCTTCCGGAGCCGGTGCTCGGGCTCGTCGGTGTCGCGGATGGACTCCTCGACGGACTTGATCCGTCGCGAGGTGTCGGCCACGGCGTCCCCCTGCGGTTCGGTGCGTCACCGGTCCTCGGGCGAGCGTGGCACGGGGGGCGCGAGCCCGCACGCCTACGCTTCTCCTGCCCGTCGTGGCGGGTGGATGCGAGGAGGTGTGCCCGTGGCCGACCCACGTCCGGCGACGCCGCCGGCGCCGCCCCTGCCCACCACGCGGCCGCGGCCCGCCGGGACGCCGCGTGCCGCCGCCGCCCGTCCCGAGGGGGTCCCGGCCGTCGTCGACTGCGCCGTCTACGTCGACGGGCACCGGCAGCCGCCGGTCGACCCGGACGAGGCGCTGGCCGCCGCCACGGAGCGGGGCGGCTTCGTGTGGCTGGGCCTGTTCGAGCCGACCGCGGCCGAGCTCGGGCGGATCGCCGAGCGCTACGGGCTGCACCCGCTGGCGGTCGAGGACGCCGTCGAGGCCCACCAGCGGCCCAAGCTGGAGCGCTACGACGACGACCTGTTCATGGTGCTCAAGACGGCGACCTACGTGGAGCACGAGCAGCTGACCGCGAGCAGCGAGGTGGTCGACACCGGTGAGGTGATGGTCTTCCTCGGCCGCCACTACGTGATCACCGTGCGGCACGGCAAGCACGGCGGCCTGGGCGACCTGCGGCACCGGCTGGAGGAGCAGCGCGAGCTCCTCTGCCTGGGCTCGTCCGCGGTCCTGTACGCCGTCGCCGACCTCGTCGTCGACGCCTTCGTCGACGTCGTGGGGGCGGTGCAGGACGACGTCGACGAGCTCGAGGCGTCGGTGTTCAGCCCGGAGCGCACCGACGACATCGGCCGGCTCTACCAGCTCAAGCGGGAGCTGATGTCGCTGCGGCGGGCGGTGTCGCCGCTGGAGGTGCCGCTGGCGAAGCTCGCCGAGCGCCCGGTCGACGTCGTCCCGGACTCGATGCGCTCCTACTTCCGCGACGTGCAGGACCACGCCATCCGGGTGCGCGACCAGCTCGGCGGCCTGGACGAGCTGCTGTCGTCGATCCTGCAGGCCTCGCTCGCCCGGACCTCGATGGCCGACAACGAGGACATGCGCAAGATCAGCGCGTGGGCCGGGATCGTCGCGGTGCCGACCGCGATCGCCGGCATCTACGGGATGAACTTCGAGTTCATGCCCGAGCTGCAGTGGCGGTGGGGCTACCCGGTGGTGCTGCTGGTGATCGTGACGACGTGCGTCCTGCTCTACCGCGGCTTCAAGCGCAACGGCTGGCTGTAGGGGCGGCGTCGAGGCATTGGAAGCTCTCCGCACGTTTTCGACGCCCCGACGTGCGCATAGCCTCCAATGCCTCGCGGCAGGGACCGCGTGTGGACGAGCGCCTCCTGTCCACAGATGCAACGAGACAGCCTCGTGGCCTGCGCGGCCCCTGCACCGTTCCCACATGCAGTGGCGGGAGCGCATCGACGAGGTCCTCACCGAGCACGGCGGCGTGGCCAGCCGTCAGGAACTGCTCGCGCACGTGCCGGCAACGGTGCTGGACGGCTTCGTCGGACGACGGACGCTGAGCCGGGTCTTCCCGCACGTCTATGCCGCCCGCGGTCGCCAGGTGGACGACCACCTGCTCCTCCGTGCCGCGGTACGGCACGCGGGTCCCGGTGCCGCCGTGAGCCACACGTCTGCGCTGGCGGTGTGGGGCCTTTCGGAGCTCCGCCGTCCCGTGCACCTGACCGTGGACCAGACCGTCCGCCGAGCCGGGAGTCAGGACCTCGTCGTCCACCGGCGCCTCCGCTTCCGGGCCGAGCCCCCGCAGTGCGTCGTCCGGCGCGGGATCCCCGTCACCGAACTGACGCGCTCACTGGTCGACTCGTGGCCGCTGTTGCCTGCCGACGAACGTCGCCCACTCGTGCTGGACGCGGCTCGGCGGCGGCTCGTGACCGCGGCGGGGTTGATCGAGGCGCTGGCGGAACGCCCGAACGTCGGTGGCCACAGGACGCTGGCGCAGGCCATCGACCTCGTGCACGACGGATGCGAGAGCGAGCTGGAGGCGCTGGGCGTCCTCGGCGTCTTCCGGCACCGGTCCCTGCCGCGGAGCACCGGGCAGTACCGCCTGGCACTGCCGGATGGCAGCATCCGGCTCGACCGCGCGTGGCCGGAGGTCAAGCTGGCCGTGGAACTCGACGGAGCTCGCCACCACACCTCGCCCGAGGACCGACGCAGGGACCTGGCGCGTGACACGGCACTGGCCGCGCACGGGTGGGTCGTCCTCCGGTTCACCTACGCCGACGTCCGTCGTGACCCCGACCGGGTCCGCCGGGTGGTCCTCGAGGTCTACCGGATGCGGCTCGCTCAGCTTCGCGTGAGCTGACGGCCCCCGTCTCGATCGGTGAGGCATAGGAAGCAATCCGCACGTCCACGGCGATGAAACGTGCGGATAGCTTCCTATGCCGCCGTCCACCGCGGGTCAGGAGGGCTTGGCCGCGACGACGGCGTCGTAGACGGTGCGGCGGGGCAGGCCGGTGCGGGCGACGACGGCACGGATCGCGTCCTTGCGGCCGGCACCCGCGGCCTCCTCCTCGGCCACCAGGGCGGCGATCTCGGCGGGCGTCAGCGACACCGGCCGCGGCGTCGCCCCGGCCACCACGAGGGTGATCTCCCCGCGCACGCCGTCGGCGGCCCACGCGGCGAGCTCGGCGAGGGTCCCCCGGCGGACCTCCTCGTGCGTCTTGGTCAGCTCCCGGCACACCGCGGCCGACCGGTCCCCGCCGAGGGCGCCCGCCGCGTCGGCCAGGGCGTCGGCCAGCCGGTGCGGCGACTCGAAGAAGACCATCGTGCGGCGCTCGTCGGCCAGCCCGGCCAGCCGCGCCCGCCGCTCCCCCGCCTTCCGCGGCAGGAACCCCTCGAAGCAGAACCGGTCCACCGGCAGCCCCGACACCGCGAGCGCCGTCGTCACCGCCGTGGGCCCGGGCACCGAGGTGACCTCGACGCCGGCGTCGATCGCCGCCCGCACCAGCGTGTAGCCCGGGTCGGACACCGAGGGCATCCCGGCGTCGGTGAGCAGCAGCACGGTGGCGCCGTCTGCCAGCGCCGCGAGCAACCCGGGCAGCCGGGCCCGCTCCACCGACTCGTGGAACGTGACCACGCGGCCGGTCACCGTGACCTCGAGGTCGGCCGCCAGCCGGTGCAGCCGCCGGGTGTCCTCCACCGCCAGGACGTCGGCCGAGGCCATCACCTGCCGCAGCCGCGGGCCGACGTCGCCGGGCTGGCCGAGGGGTGCGCCACCGAGCACGAGCCGTCCGGTCACGGCGACGAGCCTGTCACGCCGGGCGGGCCCGGCCCGCCACATACCCTGAGGCCATGGCGGTCCTGGCACCCGAGCGCGCCGAGGCCGGGCTCCCGCAGGACCCGCCGCGCGCCGCCCGGCGCTGGCCGGCCCCGCGCCCGCGGGTCGACCGCATCCCGCCCCTGCCCGGCGACCGGGTGCTGTCGTGGGTGCTCGCGCTCGGGCTGGGCCTGCTCACCCTGGTCGGCCGGCTGGTGGGCATCAGCTATCCCCGCACGCTGCTGTTCGACGAGGCCTACTACCCGCCGCAGGCCTGGGACCTGCTGACCTGGGGCCACGAGTACAACCGCGGCTACACGTTCATCGTCCACCCGCCCCTGGGCAAGTGGATGATCGCCGCCGGCCAGGAGGTGTTCGGCAACACCAGCCTGGGCTGGCGGTTCCCCTCCGCGGTGGCCGGCGCGGTCGCCGTCGTCGTCCTGGTCCGGCTGGCCCGGCGGCTCACGGGCTCCACGCTGCTCGGCCTGGTCGCGGGGCTGCTGCTCGCGCTGGACGGCCTGGCCTTCACCCTGTCGCGGATCGGCCTGCTCGACGTCTTCCTGCAGGTCTTCGTGCTCGCCGCCGTCGCGTGCCTGGTCGTCGACCGCGACCGGGTGCGGGCGCGGATCCGGCAGCACCGGCCGGTCCCGGCCACCGGCTTCCGGCTCGGCCCCCGCGGCTGGCGGATCGCCGCCGGGCTGCTGTTCGGCTGCGCCTGCGCGGTCAAGTGGAGCGGCGTGTACTTCCTCGCCTTCGCCGCCGTCCTGTCGCTGTTCTGGGACCGCGCGGCCTGGCGGGAGGCCGGCGTCCCCCGCCCGACGGCGACGGCGCTGCGCCGCGGCCTGCCCGGCGCCACCTGGGCGCTGGCCGCGGTGCCGGTGCTCACCTACGTCGCCGGCTTCGCCGGGTGGTTCCTCGGCGAGACGGCGCAGGGGCGCTGGTGGGCGCAGCGCAACCCGGAGACGGCGTTCCCGTGGATCCCCGACGCGCTGCGCTCCTGGTGGCACATGCACGCCGAGTGGTGGACGTTCCACAACGGGCTGTCGACGCCGCACCCGTGGGAGTCCGGGCCCTGGACCTGGCTGGTCAACGGCCGGCCGATCCTGCTGTGGAACCCGCAGGGCCTCACCGACGCCTCCGGCGAGCAGGTGGTGCGCTACGTCCTCATGCTCGGGACGCCGACGCTGTGGCTGGCCTTCGCGCCGGCGCTGGCGTGGGTCGCCTGGCGCATCGTCGCCCGCCGCGACCCCGCCGCCGTCCTGGTCGCGGTCATGGTCGCCGCCGGCTGGGGCACGTGGTTCCTCAACCCCGAGCGCACGATGTTCGTCTTCTACAGCGCGCCGGTGCTGCCGTTCTTCGTACTGGCCGTCGTCCTCGTGCTCCAGGACGTCCTGGGCCGGCCCGGGGCGCCGCCGTGGCGCCGCACCGCGGGGCTCGCGGCGGTCAGCGGCTACGTGGCGGTCGTCGCGGGCACCTTCGCGTTCTTCTACCCGGTCCTCGCCGGCCGTCCGCTCTCGCACGCCGAGTGGCTCAGCCGCATGTGGTTCCCGTCCTGGTTCTGAGGACGTCGTCGGCCGGCCGGCGGACCAGCAGCGGGTCGGGCCGGCCGACCACGTCGTCCCGGCGGCCGGCGTGGCCGAGGCCCGCCAGCACGAGCCGCATGGCCTCGAGCCGGGCGCGCCGCTCGTCGTTCGCCCCGACCACCGTCCACGGCGCGCGCGGCGTCGACGTCGCGGCGAGCACCGCCTGCTCGGCCCGGGTGTGGTCGTCCCAGCGGTCGAGGACGGCGAGGTCTGCCACCGTGAGCGCCGGCGGGTCGCGACGGAGCGCGAACCGGGTGCGCTGCTCCCCGCGGGACACCGAGAACCACAGCTTGACCAGGTGCAGGCCGCCGTCGACCAGCAGCTGCTCGGACGCGGCCAGGCTGCGCAGACGCCCGTCGTCCCCGGTCGCGGCCTCGACCGCGGGCCGGCCGTACCAGGACCGGTCGAAGAGCACGACCTCCCCGGCGGCCGGGAGGTGGGCCAGGGCGAGCCGCAGCGGGCCCGACGGCCGGCCGGCAGCCGGCACCACCCGGACGGTGCGGGGGTCGAGGTGCTCGGTGACGCGCCGGACGAACGCCCCGGTGCCCGCGGCCACGCGGCCCTCGACGACGACCGCCACGCGCCGCCGGCGCTCCTCCACCCAGCGCTGCAGCTTCAGCAGCTCGATCTGCAGCCGGCGCTTCTCCGGCTCGTAGTCGCGCCAGGACAGCAGCGCCGGGTGGGGGTGGTCCTCGCGCCAGGTCTCCGGACGGCGCCCCGGGCGGGTCTCCCCCGGCGCCCCCTGGCCGAGGGTCCACCGGCCGGGGTCGGCACCCACTCCGCGGCGCGGTCGCGGCACGGTCGCGGCGGCCCGGTGGAGCGGCGGCAGCGCGTCCCGCGGAACGGCCTGCGGGGCGGGGTCGGGCAGCCGCAGCAGCTCCAGCGGCGCCCACACCACGCGGGGTGTGCCGGCCCAGTCGAACCGCACCCGCGCCCGGCACCCGCCCTCGGCGTCGAAGCGCCAGCCGAGCAGCTGGGCGGCCCGCCAGCGGCCCTCGAGGTGCAGCTCGGCCGGCTGCGCCTCCGCCAGGGAGGCGACCCGGGTGCCGTGCGCCGCCATGCCGGCCACGCTAGGGCGGGCGGCGTCCTGCTCCGCTGCGCACGTGTGACGAAGTCGTGGCCCCGACGATGTCGATCACGGCCGGGAACGAGCGACGCCGCCGGGGCGGGTGCCCCGACGGCGTCGGTCTCAGGGTGGAGCTGAGGGGATTCGAACCCCTGACCCCCTCGATGCGAACGAGGTGCGCTACCGGACTGCGCTACAGCCCCTGACGGGAGACGAGAGTACCGCGCACCTCACCAGGGGCCGCTACCGGGGTGGCACCTGGTGAGGTGCTGGAACGGCCACCCTCCAGGGCCCTCCGCCTGAGCGTGTGAGGCGTGGGGAGGAGGGTGGCCGTTCGTCAGCCGTTGACGACCCGCGGCTGGTAGTAGTCGATGTCGGCGAAGCCGATGTCGTCGTCGTCCAGGCCCACGACGGCGCTGTCCTGCCAGCCGGCCGGCGCCGGGGTGCGCGCTGCGACCACGCGGGCGGGGCGCAGCGGGTGCACCGGGGCGAGCGGCAGGCTGGGGTGCGGCAGGCCGACGGTGTGGTGCACCGGCTCCTCGGCGACCGGCGCGGGCCGCGGGGCCGGCGCCGGACGCGCGGCGGGCGCCGGGCGGGCGGCCGGGCGCGCCGACGACCGGGCGGCGGCACGGGCCGCGCGGCGGGCGGCGGCCTGCTCGCGGCGCACCGCGGCGCGCAGCACCACGAGGTAGCCGACCAGCGCGACGTCGAGCAGCCCCTGCGCCACCCACAGCCACGGGGTGAGGGTCAGCGCGCCGATGAGCGCGAGCAGCGTCAGCGCGACCAGGCCGGCCAGCGTGCGCCGCCGGACGGCGTGCACGTCGACCCGCAGCTCGCCGGTGCTGCGCAGCAGGTCGCGGTCCACCGACACCCGCTCCGTCTCCGCCGAGCGCACCGGGTCGCTCCCCCGTCGCCGCTGCAGCGTCCGCCCGGGCGTCACCCCGGCGCGCGCCGTCGAGGAGTCACCGCGGGTCACCACCATCGGCACCAGCACGACGAACCACAGCACGACCAGCGCGGCGAGAAGCACGCCTGACCCCATCGAGAACACCACCCGTCACACGAGTCACTTGCCGCGGCAGGTTATTCACGCGAATCCCCAGCTAGAGGGATGTCCGTGGGCGTGTCGCGCGAGTGGTCGTGAGACGGAGGGGATCTGCCAAGCGGCGTGTCGACACGTAGTGGACTGCTCACGAAGTGTGAACGTGATAGCGACCCGTCACCGGGGTGCGCGGGCGGCCCAGAGCCCGAGCACGCCCTGCGGCACGTCCTCGGCCAGCAGCGCGTAGGACAGGTGGTCGCGCCAGTCGCCGTCGATGTCGAGGTAGCGGCGCAGCAGGCCCTCCCGGGTGAACCCGAGCCGCTCGACCAGCCGGCGGCTGGGGTGGTTCTCCGGCCGGATGTCGGCCTGGAGGCGGTGCAGGCCGCCAGGGCCGAACGCGTGGTCGCACACCAGCGCCACGGCGAGCGAGGCCATCCCCCGTCCGGCGACGGCGCGGTCGATCCAGTAGCCCAGCGAGCCCGACCGCAGCGCGCCGCGCACGATGTTGTCCACCGTCACCTGCCCGGCCAGCCGGCCCTCGACGCGGACGGCGAAGGGCATCGACGTCCCCGCCCGGGCGCGGCGGGTGAGCGACCTTCGCATCGCCCGGTAGGCCGCCGGCGTGTGCCGGACCGACCAGGCCACCGGCGCGGTGGGCTCCCAGGGCCGCAGCCAGGCCTCGTTGACCAGCCGGAGCCGGCTCCACTCCGCGGCGTCGGTGCGCCGCAGCGGGTCCAGCTCGACCGGGCCGTACGCCAGCCGGGCCGGCCAGCCGGGGTGCTGCGTCGGGTCCAGCTCAGCCGCCCAGGAGCAGCGGCATGACCGTCACCAGCCCGCCCTCCGCGACCTCGGTGACGTCCTCGTCGACGACGATGAGGCAGTTCGCCCGCGCCATCCGGGCCAGCATCGCCTCGTCGCCGTCGCCGAGCGGCTCGACCACGTAGCCGCCGTCGGGGTGGCGCATGACCTGGCCGTGCAGGTACTGCCGGTAGCCCAGCGGGGAGACCAGCCGCTCGGCGGAGATCGCCTGGACGGTGCGCCGGAACAGCTGCCGCTTGCCGAGCATCGAGCGGATCGCCGGGCGGACGAAGACCTCGAAGGACACCAGAGCCGCCACCGGCTCGCCGGGCACGCAGATCACCGGGACGCCGTCGCGGCCGAGCCGGCCGAAGCCCTGCACCGGTCCGGGGTGCATCGTCACCTGACGGAAGCGCATCGGGCCGAGCTCGGCGAGCACCTCCTGCACCAGGTCGCCGTCGGTGGCGAAGGTGCCCGCGATGAGCACCAGGTCGCTGCGCAGCAGCTGGCTCTCCAGCACCTCGGTCAGCCGGCGCCGCTCCGTGGGCAGGATCCCCCAGCGGTAGGCGGCCGCCCCGGCGTCGCGGGCCGCCGCGGCCAGCGCGTAGGTGTTGACGTCGACGACCTGGCCGGGCGCGGGCTGCGCGGTGATGTCGACCAGCTCGGTGCCGGCGGACAGGACGGCGACCCGCGGCCGGGGCCGCACCTGCACCCGGTCGCGGCCGACGGCGGCCAGCAGGCTGATCTGCGCCGGCCCGATGGGGGTGCCGACGTGGACGGCGGCGGTGCCGGGCGAGACGTCGTCCCCGGCACGGCGGACGTAGCTGCCCGCCTCCGGGCCGGCGTGCACCTGCACCCGCACGACGCCGCCGTCGGTCCACACACCGGGCACGACGACGTCGGCGCCGGCGGGCAGCATCGCGCCCGCGGTGACCTTCTGCGCCAGCCCGGGGGCCAGCGCGTCGGGCGCCGCGGCCCCGGTGACGGTCTCCCCGACGACGGCGAGCTCGACCGGCGCGTCCGGAGTGGCGGCGGCGACGTCCTCGGCGCGCACCGCGTAGCCGTCGAGGGCGGCCTGGTCGAAGGCGGGCAGTGCGCGGGCGCTCACCACCTCCTCGGCGCACAGCAGGCCCTGCGCGTCGAGGACGGCGAGCTCGATCGGCTCGGGCTGCGGCACCGCGGCGAGGATCTCGTCGAGGTGGGTCTCCACCGTCCGCAGCACCGGCGTCTCGGGCTCGGCGGCCGGTGGCGGCGGCACGGCGCCGCGGTCGATCTGCGCGGTGGCGTGCACCGCCGGGCCCGGGGACGCCGGTGGGTCGACGGTGGCCCCGCTGCGGAGGTCCAGCGCCGTGGTGTCCCGCGCCCCGGGCGCGCCGTTCTCGGTCATCACCTGCGATGGTCCCCCCTCCGGGGACCGGCTCAGGCCTGCGACGCGCCCTCGGCCGGCAGGTCGGCCACGAACTCGGTGAGCCAGGAACGCAGCGCCGGGCCGAGGTCCTCCCGCTCGGAGGCCAGCCGGATGACCGCCTTGAGGTAGTCGAGCTTGTCGCCGGTGTCGTAGCGCCTGCCGCCGAAGACGACGCCGTGCAGCGGGTGCCCGCGCTCGACCAGCGTGGCCAGCGCGTCGGTCAGCTGGATCTCCCCGCCGCGGCCGGGCGCGGTCTCGCGGAGCACGCCGAAGACCTCCGGTGAGAGCACGTAGCGGCCGATGACGGCCAGGCTCGAGGGCGCCTCGTCGACCGGCGGCTTCTCCACCAGGCCGGTGATCGCGACGACGCCGTCGGCGGAGCCGGGCTCGACGGCGACCGCGCCGTACTTGTCGATGTTCTCCCGGCCGACGTCGAGCAGCGCGACCACCGAGCCGCCGTGCTCGGCCTGCACGGCGAGCATCTGCTCGAGCAGGTGGTCACGGGCGTCGATGAGGTCGTCGCCGAGCAGGACGGCGAAGGGCTCCTCGCCGACGAAGGCGGCCGCCTGCAGCACCGCGTGGCCCAGCCCGCGCGCCTCACCCTGCCGGACGAAGTGCACCTGGGCGACGTCGGTGGACTCCTGGACGGCGGCCAGCCGGCCGGCGTCGCCCTTCTTCTCCAGGGCCGTCTCCAGCTCGGGGGTGCGGTCGAAGAAGTCCTCGATCGCGGCCTTGTTGCGGCCGGTGACCATGAGCACCTCGGCGAGGCCGGCGCGGGCGGCCTCCTCGACGATGTACTGCAGCGCCGGCCGGTCGACGACCGGCAGCAGCTCCTTCGGCACCGCCTTGGTGGCGGGGAGGAACCGGGTGCCCATCCCGGCGACGGGGATGACGGCCTTGCGCGCCGGGCGCTGCGGGGTCGACATGCGCGGCAGCCTAGCCAGGGGCCGCGCGCCGGACTATCTCGTCCTGACCCCGTGGGGGCAGCCACCGCCGCGGCCTCACGGGCACCCCCGCGGCCCTAGCCTCGTCCCGTGAGCGCACCGTCCGACGCGGAGGCGGCCAAGTCCGCCCTGCGGGAGCGGGTCCTGGCCGGCCGCCGGCACCGCACCCCCGCCGCGCGCGCCGCCGCCGCGGCCGCGGTGACCACCGCCCTGCTCGCCCGCCTGGCGCGGGTCCGCGTCCTGGCCGCGTTCGTGCCGGAGGACACCGAGCCCGGGTCGGGCCGGCTGCCGGCCGCGTTCACCCAGCTCGGCGCCCGGGTGTTGCTGCCCGTGGTGCCCGACGCCGGCACCGAGCTGCGCTGGGCGGTCGACACCGGCCGGCTGGCACCGGGCCGGTTCGGGATCCTCGAGCCGGTCGGCCCGCGGCTGGGGCCGACGGCGGTGGGGACCGCGGAGGTCGTCGTGGTGCCGGCACTGGCGGTCGACCGCGGTGGCATGCGGCTGGGCCGCGGCGGCGGCTGGTACGACCGCGCTCTGGCACACGTCCGCCCGGGCGCCGTCGTCGTGGGGCTGGTGTTCGACGACGAGCTGGTCGACCGGCTGCCGGCCCTCGGCCACGACCGCCCGGTGACCGCCGTGGTCACCCCCTCCGGCGGCTGGCAGGACCTGGGGAGCCGTACCGACCGGTAGGTGACACGGTGGGCCGGTCGGCGCCGACGAGGGGAGCCCGCCGTGTCTCCGGAGATCGTCTCGATCCTGGCGCTGGTCGCCATCTTCGCGATCGCCACGTTCCTGCCGATCAACATGGGGGCGCTGGCCTTCGTGGCGGCCTTCCTGGTGGGGACGCTCTCGGTCGGGCTCAGCACCGACGACATCCTCGCCGGCTTCCCCGCCGAGCTGGTCGTCACCCTGATCGGCGTCACCTACCTGTTCGCGATCGCGCAGAACAACGGCACCGTCGACCTGCTGGTGCGCGGGGCGGTGCGGCTGGTCGGCGGCTACGTGGCCGCCATCCCCTGGATCATGTTCGCCGTCACCGCGCTGCTCACCGCGATCGGCGCGCTCTCCCCCGCCGCGGTGGCGATCATCGCGCCGATCGCGCTCGGCTTCGCCGCGCGCTACGACATCAACCCCCTGCTCATGGGCATGATGGTCGTCCACGGCGCGCAGGGCGGCGGGTTCCGCCGATCAGCGTCTACGGCGTCACCGTGAACGAGATCGTCGAGGACGAGGGCCTGACCTCCAGCCCGCTGGCGGTCTTCCTGGGCAGCCTGTTCTTCAACATCGCCATCGGCGTCGTCCTCTTCCTCGTGCTCGGCGGGCGCCGGCTGCTGGGCCGCCGGGTGCCGCTCACGGTCCCCGCGCACGCCGAGCGCGCCGAGGAGCCCGTGGTGAGCGGGCACGGCGCTCCCCCCGGCCCCGCCGTCGGTCCCGACGACACCGGCGGGAGCGACGGCACCGGCGCGGGTGACGACACGACACCGCAGCCGGTGACCCTCGACCAGATCGCCACCCTGATCGGCCTGGCGGCCGTCGCCGTGCTCGCGCTGGTGTTCGACCTCGACATCGGCTTCGTCTCCATCACCGTCGCCACGGTGCTGGCGCTGTTCGCCGCGGCGCGGCAGAAGGGCGCGGTCAGCCAGATCAGCTGGTCGACGGTGCTGCTGATCGCCGGCGTGCTGAGCTTCGTGTTCGTGCTGCAGGAGGCGGGCACGATCGACTACGTCGGCGAGGCGGTGATCGGCCTCGGGGTGCCGCTGCTCATCGCGCTGCTGCTCTGCTACATCGGCGGGGTGGTGTCGGCGTTCGCGTCGTCGACGGCGATCATCGGCGTCGCCATCGCGCTGGCGGTGCCGTTCCTGCAGGAGAGCGACATCGGCACCGTCGGGGTGGTGGTGGCGCTGTCGGTGTCGTCGACGATCGTCGACGTCAGCCCGTTCTCGACCAACGGCGCCCTGGTGCTGGCCAACGCGCAGGGCGTGGACCGGGACCGGTTCTACAAGCAGATGCTCGCCTACGCGGGGATCGTCGTCGTCGTCGGGCCGTTCCTGGCCTGGCTGGTCTTCGTCGTCCCCGGCTGGCTGTGAGACAGGGAGAGGGACGCATGACCGGACCACTCGACGGGATCCTCGTCGTCGACCTGACCCGCGCACTGGCCGGGCCGCACGCGGGGATGATGCTCGGCGACCTCGGCGCCCGGGTGATCAAGGTGGAGAGCCCCGGCAGCGGCGACGACACCCGCGGCTGGGGCCCCCCGTTCGTGCAGCCCGACTCCGGCGACCGGGAGTCCACCTACTTCCTGTCGGCCAACCGCAACAAGGAGTCGGTCACCCTCGACCTCAAGGACGACGCCGACAAGGAGCTGCTCCGCGAGCTGGTCCGCCGCGCCGACGTGCTGCTGGAGAACTTCCGCCCCGGCACGCTGGCCCGCCTCGGCTTCGGCACCGAGGTCCTCGCCGGGCTCAACCCGCGGCTGGTGACCCTCTCGATCAGCGGGTTCGGCCACGACGGCCCCGAGGGCAGCCGGGCCGGCTACGACCAGATCGCCCAGGGCGAGGGCGGGCTGATGTCGCTGACCGGCTCCGGGCCCGACGACCCGCAGCGGGTCGGCGTCCCGATCGGCGACCTGCTCGCCGGCATGTACGGCGCCTACGGCGTGCTGGCGGCGCTGCTGGAGCGGGAGCGGACCGGCCGCGGCCAGGTGGTGCGCACCTCGCTGCTGGCCGCGATCGTCGGCGTACACGCCTTCCAGGGGACCGCGTGGACCGTCGGCGGCCAGGTGGGCCGAGCGCAGGGCAACCACCACCCCTCGATCGCGCCCTACGGCCTGTTCCACTGCAAGGGCGGCAGCGTGCAGCTCTCCTGCGGGTCCGAGGGGCTGTGGCGGCGGCTGTGCGCCGAGTTCGGCCTCGACCCGGAGGCGCCGGGGATGGCGACCAACCACGAGCGGGTGGGCAACCGGCAGCAGGTGATCGCGCTGCTCGAGGAGACCTTCGCCGACACCGGCCCGGAGGAGCTGCTCGCCCGGCTGGCCGCGGCCGGCGTGCCGGCGGGCAAGGTCCGCACCCTCGACGAGGTCTACGGCTGGGAGCAGACCCTGTCGCAGGGGCTGCTCGTCGACGTCGAGCACGCCACCCTGGGCCGGCTGCGGCTGCCCGGTCCGCCGCTGCGCTTCTTCGCCGCCACCCCTGACGGCGAGACCGAGACCACGCGCCGGGAGCACGCCGCTCCCCCGGTGCTCGGCGGATCGGACGAGGCGGTCCGCGCCTGGCTGTCCGAGTGACCCGGCTGGACGCCCGCGCGCTGCGCGACCTCGTCCTCGATCCCGGGTCCTGGAAGAGCTGGGACACGCCGGTCGGCCCGCGCGACGTCGACCCGGCCTACGCCGCCGAGCTGCGCGCCGCGGCCGAGCGCTCCCGGCAGGACGAGGCCGTCGTCACCGGCGAGGGCACGTTGCGCGGTCGGCGGGTGGCCGTCGTCGCCGGCGAGTTCGGCTTCCTCGCCGGCTCGATCGGCGTGGCCACGGCCGAGCGGCTGGTCGCCGCCGTCGAGCGGGCCACCGACGAGGGCCTGCCGCTGCTGGCCGCGCCGGTGTCCGGCGGCACCCGGATGCAGGAGGGCACGGTCGCCTTCCTGCAGATGATCGGCATCACCGCGGCGATCGCGCGGCACAAGGCCGCGGGCCTGCCCTACCTGGTCTACCTGCGCGACCCCACCTTTGGCGGGGTGCTCGCCTCGTGGGGGTCGCTCGGTCACGTGACCATCGCCGAGCCCGGCGCCGCGGTCGGCTTCCTCGGGCCGCGGGTCTACCAGGCCCTGCACGGCGAGCCGTTCCCGGCGGGGGTGCAGGCCGCCGAGCACCTGGCCGAGCGGGGGCTCATCGACGCCGTCGTCGCGCACGAGGACGTCGCCGACCTCGCCGACCGGGCGCTGTCGGTGCTCTCGGCGCGGCGGACCTGGCACCTCGACGTCCGCGACGCCGAGCGGCCCACCGCCGAGGACGGCACCGACGCCGACGACCCCGAGGACGGCCGCAGCGCGTGGGACGTCGTCACCGCGTCCCGACGGCCCGACCGGCCGGGCGTGCGGCGACTGCTGCGGACGGCGGCCACCGACGTCGTCGGGCTCTCGGGCACCGGGGCCGGCGAGAAGGACCCCGGCCTGCTGCTGGCGCTGGCCCGCTTCGGCGGCGCGCCGTGCGTCGTGCTCGGCCAGGACCGGCGCGGGCAGTCGCTGTCGGCGCCGCTGGGCCCGGCCGCGCTGCGGGAGGCCCGGCGCGGGATGCGGCTGGCCGCCGAGCTGCACCTGCCGCTGGTCACGCTCATCGACACCCCCGGCGCGGCGCTGTCGGTCGAGGCCGAGGAGGGCGGGCTGGCCGCCGAGATCGCCCGCTGCCTGGAGGACCTGGTGACCCTGCGGGCGCCGACGCTGGCGGTGCTGCTGGGCCAGGGCACCGGCGGCGGGGCGCTGGCGCTGGTGCCGGCCGACCGGGTGCTCGCCGCGGCCAATGGCTGGCTGGGCCCGCTGCCGCCGGAGGGCGCCTCGGCGATCGTGCACCGCTCCGTCGACCGCGCGCCGGAGATGGCCGCCGCGCAGGGCGTGCGGGCGACCGACCTGTGGCGGGCCGGGATCGTCGACCGCGTGGTGTCCGAGCGGCCCGACGCCGCCGACGAGCCGGTGGAGTTCTGCCGCCGGCTGGGCCGGGTGCTCGGCGACGAGCTGGCCGGGCTGCTCGGCCGCGAGGACGCCGAGCGCACCCGCAGCCGGCTGCACCGCTACCGCCACCTCGGCCGCTGAGCAGCTCAGCGGCCGAGGTCACCGCCGTGGGGCACGCGGCGGCTGGCATCGGGGTCGAGGCCCTGCACCACCGTCTCGAGGACCTCGCACAACGCGGCGGTCTGCTCGGGGGTCAGCGGGTCGAACAGCGCGGTGCGGACGGCGTCGACGTGGCCGGGGGCGACCGTGCGGACGACGTCCCAGCCGGCGTCGGTGAGGACGGCGAGGTTGCCCCGGCCGTCGTCGGCGGAGCGCTCGCGGCGCACCCAGCCGCGCTCCTCCAGCCGCGCCACGGTGTGCGACAGGCGGCTCTGCGACTGGTTGGCCCGGCGGGCGAGGTCGCTCATCCGGCGGCTGCGGCCGGGCGCCTCGGACAGCATCGCGAGGACGACGTAGGCGGCGTGGGTGAGGCCGGCGTCGCGCTGCAGCTGCGCGTCGAGCTCGCGCGGGAGCAGCTCGGAGACGGTCAGCCACGCCCGCCAGGCCCGCTGCTGCGTGTCGTCGAGCCAGCGTGCGGTCACCCGGGGGACGGTACCGGCGGGTCCGCCCCGTCCGGGTGGCCGACCACCCGGGCCGGTGGTACGCAGGGTCGCGAGGCGATGACCAGCTGTCACCCGACCGGGGCACGAGGGACACCCGCAGGAACTGTGAGCTGACCCACCGTTGACCCAGCGTGACCGTGGCGGTGAGGGTGGCTCGCCGCCGGACCTCCCGGCGCTCGAACCGAACGGAGCCCCCGTGCACGACGCCCCGACCTCCGGCCCGCTCGCCGGCCGGACTCCCGGGAGCGGCCGGCGCGACGCCTTCGCCCCGCTGCTGCACGACCCGCTCGCCGCGATGTTCCGCGAGCACGACCGCGCCGGTACCGGCACCCACGGCGTCCCGACCGCGGGCGCGCCCGAGCCGGTCACCGTCTACGACGACGGCGTCCCGCGGGTGAACCTGGGCAGCAACAACTACCTCGGCCTGGCCGGCGACCCGCGGGTCGTCGAGGCCGCCGTCGCCGCGGTGCGCCGGTACGGCACCAGCACGTCGGGCAGCCGGGTGCTCAACGGCACCACCCGGCTGCACCTGCAGCTGGAGGAGGAGCTCGCCGACCACTACGGCGTCGAGGCCGCGGTGCTGACCTCCTCGGGCGTCAACGCCAACACCGCGCTGCTGTCGACCGCGGGCGGTCCCGGCGACGTCCTGCTGGTCGACGCCCACGCGCACGCCAGCGTGCACGCCGGCGCGGCCGCCAGCCGCGGCACCGTCGTCCGGTTCCGGCACAACAGCGTCGACTCCCTCGCCCGGCGCCTGCAGCGGCTCGACCCACACGCGGGCGCCGTGGTGGTCGTCGACGGCGTCTACTCGATGACCGGCGAGACCGCGCCGCTGGCCGCGATCGCCGACCTGTGCGCCGCGTACGGCGCCCGGCTGGTCGTCGACGAGGCGCACGGCCTCGGGGTGCTCGGCGAGCACGGGCGGGGCGCGGCCGAGTTCACCGGCGCGCTGGACCGGGTGGACGCGGTCACCGTCGCGTTCAGCAAGTCGCTGGCCAGCGTCGGCGGCGCGGTGCTGACCAGCCGGGCGGTGGCCGACGGCATCCGCGCCAGCGCCGTCCCCTACGTGTTCAGCGCGGCCAACGAGCCGGCCGGCGTCGGCGCGGCCCTCGCCGCGCTGCGGATCCTGCGCGCCGAGCCCGACCTGCGGACGCGGCTGCAGGAGAACGGCCGGCGGCTGCGGGTCGAGCTCAGCGCCGCCGGGACGCCGCCGCTGCCGGGCAGCGGCGCGGTGATCGCCGTGCCGACCGGCAGCCCGGAGGCGACCGTCGCCGCGTGGCGGGCGGCCTACGAGGCCGGCGTCTACTGCAACGCCGTCGGCTACCCCGCCGTCCCGCGCGGCAAGGGGGTGCTGCGGCTGTCGGTCATGGCCACGCACACGGCCGAGCAGCTGCAGGCCGCCGCCGGCTCGGTGGCCGCCGCGGTGCTCGCCGCACGGGCGGCCGAGGACGCCGGTCAGGATCCTGACCAGGAGCTCGCGGTCGCCTGACCCCGGGCGGCCGGGAGGGAGGCGCCGTGCCGGGGTGGGCGTGGACGCTGGTGGGCGTCGCGGGCGGCCTCCTGCTGTGCTGGCTGGCGCTGTTGGCGACGCTGTGGGTCGCCCGGCCCGACGCGCTGCGGGCGGCCGAGCTGCTCCGGCTGCTGCCCGACGTGGTGCGGCTGGTCCGCCGCCTGGCCGGTGACCGGAGCCTGCCGCGCGGCGTGCGCGTGCGGCTCTGGCTGCTGCTGGCCTACCTGGCGCTGCCGGTGGACCTCGTGCCCGACGTCGTCCCCGTCATCGGGTTCGCCGACGACGCCCTGGCCGTCGCCCTGGTGCTGCGCTCGGTGGTCCGCCGGGCCGGTGCCGACGCGGTCACCCGCCACTGGCCGGGCACCGAGGCGGGCCTGGCCGCGCTGCGCCGGGCCATCCGCCTGCCGGGCTGACCTCAGCGCGGCGTCGTCGCGTCCGGCCGGAACGGGGCGCCGTGCGCGCAGACGACGAGCGTGGCCAGGGACAGCACCCGCTCGCGCTGCTCGCGCAGCTGGTCGCGGTCGAGGGCGTAGGGGTCGTCGGCCGGGCCCTCCCCGGTCCACCACAGGTGGGTCAGCGCGACGACGTCGTCGGGGGTGCCGACCAGCGTGGTGACGTCCTGCGGCGTGTGCCCGGGGGTGGCCAGCAGCCGGACGGCGGGCGTGAGCTGCACCCCGTCGGCCGGGCGGCGGGTGAACACGTCGCCCTCGATCACCGACTGGAAGTCGTGCACCGGGACCACCGGGAACAGCGCCACGTTGAGGGTGTGGTCGAGGTGGTGGTGGCTGAGGACGACGTCGGTGACGTCCTCGGGCCGGACGCCGAGCCCGCGCAGGGGCCGCAGGATGTCGTCGCGGTCGGCCACCATCCCCGGGTCGACGACGATCGTCCGGCCGGCGTCGCGCACCAGCGTGACCGTGCCGGCCACGTGCGGCGAGCGGGCGTAGCCCTCGACCAGGACGTCGACGCGGGCGGTGCGGGCGAGGTCGGCCATGGGCGCACGGTAGGGCGGGGCACCGCTCCCCGCAGCGGGCCGGCCGTCAGGCGGGCTGCAGGTCGCCGCCGGTCACCGCGGTGGCGGCCTCGTCGACCGACCAGTCGCGCACGGTGAGCCCCTCGATGTGCGGGTGCTGTGCGAGCCCCGCGCCCAGGTCGCTGGCGAGGAAGGCCCGGTAGGCCGCCTCGTCCTCCCACAGGTAGACCCCGCCGGCCCCGCCGTCGGCCGAGCGCAGCCAGATCTTGCTGCGCAGGCCGGGGACCTCGGCGAACACCGGGGCCAGCTCCTCGGCGCAGACCCGCGCCCACTGGGACGGGTCCATCCCGCGGACCCGGTACTCGAAGACCGACACGTGCACGGGACCTCCCCGGGTCAGCGGCCGCGGTCGCCCGGACCGGTGCGGCGATGGTCCTCGTGCCGCTCCCGGGCCGGGGGGGCCGGACGGACGCCCGGTCGGCCGGGCCGCGCGCCGTGACCGAGGGGCGTTCGCCGGGTGCGGGGCGACACCGCGCACACTCGTGGCCGCCGGACCCCGTGCCGGGTGCCGCGGGTGCCGTCAGGCCGCGGTGAGCACCCGCGGTCCCCCGGCGGTCACCGCGACCGTGTGCTCGGCGTGCGCGGCCCGGCTGCCGTCGGCGGAGCGCAGCGTCCAGCCGTCCTCGTCGACCCGGTAGCCGGAGCCGCCGCCGGCGAGGAACCACGGCTCGATCGCGATCACCAGCCCGGTCCGCAGCCGGGGTCCGCGGCCCGGCCGCCCGTCGTTGGGCACCGGCGGGTCCTCGTGCATGGCCCGGCCGATGCCGTGGCCGCCGTAGTCGGTGTTCACCCCGTACCCGGCCCGCCGGGCCACGGCGCCGACCGCCGCCGACACGTCGCCGATGCGGTTGCCCGGCACCGCGGCGGCGATGCCGGCGACCAGCGCCGCCGCGGTGGTCTCGACCAGCCGGGCGTCCTCGGGCCGGGCGGCGCCGACCACCACGGTCCTCGCGGCGTCGGCGGCCCAGCCGTCGAGCGACGCGCCGCAGTCGACGCTGAGCACGTCGCCGTCCCGCAGCCGGTAGCCGGTCGGGATCCCGTGCAGCGCGGCGTCGTTGACGCTGGTGCAGAGCACCGCCGGGAACGGTGTCGGGGCGAACGACGGGCGGTAGCCGAGGAAGGTCGACCGGGCGCCGGCCGACGCCAGCTCCTCCCGCGCCAGGTCGTCCAGCTCGCGCAGCGACACCCCCACCGCCGCCTGCCGGCGCACCGCCTCGAGCACCGAGGCGACCACCCGCCCGGCGGCGCGCATCGCGTCGATCTCGCCGGCCGACTTCAGCTCCACCACGGACGCCTCCCGGGATGGTTGTCCCGGTATTATTATCACGGCATGGTGCGACCGCCGCTCAGTGCCCAGGACCGTGAGCGCGGCCGGGCGCTCGGCGCCCTGCTCCGGTCGGCCCGCGCCGGCCGCAGCATGGGAGAGGTCGCCGCCGCGGCCGGCGTCCCGGTTGAGACGCTGCGCAAGATCGAGTCGGGCCGGGTGCCCACGCCGGCCTTCTTCACCGTCGCCGCCCTCGCCGGCGCGGTCGGGCTCTCCCTCGACGACGTCGTCCGCGCCTGCGCCACCGAGCCGGCCGAGCCACTCGCCGGCTGAGCCCGCCCGGGCGCTCGTCCACCGCGTCCCGGCCCGGTCGCCCGTGCCGGTCTGGCGGGATGGCGGACCCGGCGACCTCGTTGGCGGCCCTGCACGAGCGGCTGCGCGAGGAGTACCAGGCGCTCGTCCGGGTCGTCTCCGGGTTCGACGGGCGACTGGTCACGGTCAAGGGCTGGTCGGTGACCCTGAGCCTGGCCGCCCTGGGGCTGGGCTTCCAGCAGGAGCACTACCCGCTGTTCGGGCTGGCCGCCCCGAGCGCGCTGGGCTTCTGGTCCATCGACGCCACGATGAAGCGGCACCAGGTGCAGTACCACTCCCGCATGCGCGACATCGAGGTGCTCGCGCACCGGCTCGCCGAGGACGAGGCGGCCGATCCCTCGTCGCCGCTCGGCCCCGGCGCCGCGTCGTTCTCGTCCCCGCGCATCGACTGGTACTGGGGCCTCACCGGCGACGGGGACGACGAGCGCCTGGAACCGCCCCGCCGGCGGAGCGCCGGGGACGTGGCGCGGCTGCTCCACCGGGTGCCGTGGACGGGACCCGTCCTGCTGCCGCACGCCGTCGCGGTGGTGCTCGGGCCCGTGCTCTTCGTGCCGGCCGTCGTCGGCGTGCCGGGCCTGGCACACCTCGAGCCCTGAGAGCTCAGCCGGGAGCGCCTGCCGAGACCCCGACGGCTCCCGTCACCGCTCCGCCGCGGCGGCGATGTCGGCCAGGTCCTTCTCCAGCGCCCGGGTCACCGCCCGCCGGCCCAGCGGGCCGGTGACCGCCGCGAGGAGCCGTGTCAGCGTGGACGTCGGCCGGGCGCCGAACGTCATCGCCAGGTCGCTCCCGCCGTCGCCGGCCGGCGTCACCGCGACCGTCGACAGGTACCGGACGCCCGGCCGCACCGCCTCGGTCGTGTAGGACCGCTGCGGCTCCACGGCGGTGACGGTCATCTCCTCGGTGGCCGCGCGACCCATCATCGTGCGGGTCTCCCTCCACCGGGTCCCCACGCCGAACTCCCCCGGCGTGAGGACCTCCACCGCGTCGATGCCGCGGACCACCTGCGGCGCTCCCGCGAGGTCGGTGGCCACCGCCCACACCCGTTCCGCCGGCGCCGCCACGTGCCGGCGCACCTCCACGTCCTGCATGGCGCCTCCTCCCCTCGGCGTGCTGCCGCCGCCCGGCGGCACCGACACCGTGCCACCGGGGGACGACGGATCCGTCCCGGCGTGCGGCCGGCCAGTCCCTCCCCGACCCGCTCGTACCACCGCACCCCCGGCCGGGTCGGACACGCGCGGACCCCGTGGTGGCACCCCAGGGCGTCAGCGCGGGTCCCGCCACATGGGAGTCATCGGTGGGGCGCCGGCGGGCACGTCGAGGACCCCCTGCTCGACGAAGCCGTGGCGCCGGTACAGCGGGACGTTCCGCTCGCACGTGGCCTCTAGGTAGGCGGGGACCCGTTCGGTGTCGCAGCGGTCGAGGACCGCCCGGAGCAGCGCCGCCCCGAGCCCCTGCCCCTGCCGCTCGGGGCGCGTACCGATGTAGAGCAGGTACCAGTGCGGGGGCAGCTCACCGTGGTGGGCGTACAAGGCCGACCGCACCCGCTGGAAGTGCCTCATCCGCCGCCCCCCGATCCGCAGCCAGGCCGGCAGTTCGCGCAGGTCCTCCCGGGATGTCCCCCGCCAGTGACCCGGCGGGAACCACACCGCGGCGGCGTCCCCGTCGGCGGTGGTCCACAGGCCGCCGTACGCCAGGCTGCGAGCACCGTCCACGACGAAGACGCGGCGCACGCGCTGGTCCCGTGCCCGAACCCCTGGTGGCAGGAGGTGGCAGAACAACGGGTCGTCGGCGAAGGCCGCGGCGAGCGTCCGGCTCACGCGGTCGGCGTCCCCGGCGGTGGCCGGACGGACGGAGTGCTGCACGTCCTCGGTCATGCCGAGGACCGTCCTCCCCGACGGGCCGGCGGCCCAGGGACCTGCGTCCCTGGGCCGCCGCACGTCCGGCCCGACGGCGTGAGTGGCAGGTCACGGCTGGACGACCTCCAGTGGTCGCGCGGGAGTCCCGGCGACGCATGGGTCCGCCGGTCCTGGTCCTCGCGGGGGCGCAGGTGCCGGCTGAACAGCTGCGGCCCGGCCACGCTGGTGACGACCACGAGGGCGCCGCCGGGCGCGAGCAGGCGGGCGACCGCGCGCAGCAACTCCACCCGCTCGCCGACCGGCACGCAGTCGACGACGTCGGCGAGCAGGCCCAGGTCGATCGCGGCGGCGACCAACTGCAGCCGGATCCCGGTCAGACCATCCCCTGCGGCGCGCAGCCGCGCGCGTGGGTTGCCGCTGCGCAGCACCTCAGCGAGCGCCGGGCCGGGTGGCCGACAGACGGGATCAGCCGAGCCGGCGCCCGCTGCCCATGTGACCTCCCAGGAAGCCCCCGGCGATCGCCGGCACGCTCCCCAGGCGAGCCAGCGCGATGCCGAGCCGGTGGTGCCCCTGCCGGCGGGCAGCCCAGGAGGCCACGAACACCAGCGTGGCGAACCCCTGCAGCGAGGCATGGGTCATGCCGACCCGCCGGACGGCGCGGTCGGCCCGGGCCCAGTCCGCCCAGCCGGCGACCGCCGTCGGCACCGTGCTGGCGACGCCGAGGGCTAGCAGCCGGGTCGCCGCGAGCCGGGACGCCTCGTCGTGGAACAGATCGAGGAACTGGGCCGTGAACCAGGCGCCGAACGGCAGGTCGGTGAGGACCGGGTGCAGCGGCAGGCCGGTCGCGTCGCCGTGGGAGAGGCGACGCACCGGAGCCCGGGCGACCAGGTGGCCCGCCACCGGTGCCACCGCCTCGATGGCGCCGTCCCAGGCCGGGCTGCGCTCCAGTCGCCGGAGCAACCTGGTGTACGCGTTGTCAGCGGCGGTGGGGATGCGCTCCGCGGAGCGCACGGTGTCGCTCATGCCGGCACACACTACTACTGACATAGTGACGTGTCACTATGTCTATAGTGACACGGTGGCGACCACGAGGGACCGCGCGCTCGACGCGGCGGTCGAGTTGTTGGGCACGGAGGGACTGCGCGCGCTGACGCACACCCGCGTCGACGCGCGGGCGGGTCTGCCGAAGGGGTCGACCTCCAACCACTTCCGGACCAGGCGGGCGCTGCTCTCGGGGGTCATGGACCACCTCGTGGCCCTCCAGTTGCAGGAGGTGCGCGGAGCGTTCGAGGCGGTGACCGCGGACGACCTCGTCGACCGACTCTGCGACCTGCTGGAACACGCGACGGGGCCGGGTCGGGCAGTGACCGCAGCCCGGTACGCGTTGTTCGTCGAGGCCGGGCACGACCCCGACCTGCGGGAACCGCTCGCGCGCGGACGCGCCAGCGTGGAGGCACCTCTCGTCCTCGCCCTGGCCGGCCTCGGCGTCCGAGACCCGCGAGCGGCGACCGCGGTCCTGGTGCCCTGTCTGCAGGGGTTGCTGCTGCGCCGCATCTCCCGGCTCGACGACGCCGATCCTCGTCCGGTCGTGAGCCGGGTGGTGCAGGCAGTCCTCGACTGAGCGCTCGCCCGCGGTTCGACGCTCGCCAGATCGCGGTCGCGCTCATCGCGCCTGCGGACGTGACACTCGCCGGCACACGTGGACGCCGGCCCCGCGCGTGGCGCATCATTGGCAGTCGAGGGTCCCGAGTGCCAACCGGCGCCGGGCCCACCCGACCGCTCGACCAGGAGTGCCGCGCCGTGCCCACGTACCAGTACGCCTGCACCAACCCCGAGGGCAAGCACGAGTTCGAGGTCGTGCAGACCTTCTCCGACGCCCCCGTGGCCGAGTGCCCGACCTGCGGCGTGCCCGTGCGCAAGGTCTACGGCTCGGTCGGCGTGGTCTTCAAGGGCTCGGGCTTCTACCGCACCGACAGCCGCTCGGGCTCCGCCACCAAGGAGACCGCGACGGCGTCCGCCTCCTCCGACTCGTCGGGCTCCTCGTCGAAGTCCGCGTCGAAGGAGTCGTCCTCGACCTCCTCGTCGACCTCGTCGTCGTCCTCGACCGGCGGCAGCGGCAGCGGCAGCAAGGCCGCCGCCGGCTGACGCCGGCCGTCCACACCCACCCGCCCGCTCCACAGATCCGCCACCCGGCACCCGCGGCCGGTGCCGGGCGGCCAGCCTGGGCCGGTGCCGCGCCTGCGCCGTCCCCGCTCCCCCGTCGTCCTGCTGCGCCGCTGCCTGGCCGCGCTCCTCGCCGCCGGCGCCCTGGTGCTCGCACTGCGTCCACCGGAGGTCCCGCCGGCCGCGCCGCCGCCGGGCACCCCGGTGGTCACCGCCGCCGCCGACCTGCCCGCAGGGACGGTGCTGACCGCCGACGCGCTCACGGTGACCGAGCTCCCCGCGGTCCCCGCCGGCTCGGCCGCCGACCCTGCCGCGCTCACCGGGCAGGTGCTGGCCGCGCCGCTGCGGGCCGGTGAGCCGGTCACCGACGTCCGCCTCGTCGGCCCGGGCCTGACCGCGCTGCTGCCGGCCGGCCAGGTGGCCGTCCCGGTCCGCCCCGCCGACCTGGCCGTCGCCGCGCTGGCCGCACCCGGCGACCGGGTCGACGTGCTGGCCACCGCCTCCGGTGCCATGCGGGCCGAGGTGGTGGCCCGGGCCGCGCTGGTGCTCGCCGCGCCGGACGACGGCGGCCTGCTCGTGCTCGCCGTCGACGAGCCGACGGCGGCCGCACTGGCCGCGGCCGCCACCACGGCCACCCTGACGCTCGGTCTCACCTCGCCTGCCGACCGTGACTGAGTCCTGAACCGGCGGGGCGTCGCCGTGAGGAGATGGAGGCCGTGCTCAAGGGCTTCAAGGACTTCCTGCTGCGCGGCAACGTCGTCGAGCTCGCGGTCGCGGTCGTCATCGGCGCCGCGTTCACCGCCGTCGTGACGGCCTTCACCGACTCGTTCCTGACCCCGCTGATCAACCTGGTTGCCGGCGGCGGCGAGGTCGGCGGCTCGTTCACCGTCGACGGCCAGGTCTTCGACTACGGGGCGTTCATCAGCCAGGTCATCACCTTCCTGCTGACCGCCGCGGTCGTCTACGTCGTGGTGGTGCTGCCCCTGAAGAAGGTCGCCGAGCGGCGCAAGCGCGGGGAGGAGGCCGGCCCGGTGGTGCCCACGCAGGTGGAGCTGCTCGCCGAGATCCGCGACCTGCTGCGGAACGGCCCCGTCCAGGGCACCGCCCCGAACGAGCGAGGGGTGGGGAGGACGGGGCCCGTCGACTAGTCGGTGCCCCAGTGCGGCGGGCGGTCCTCGAGCCAGCGCCGGTCGGGGTCCCGCTCGTCGGGCCGCTCGCCCCAGCCGAGGTCGCGGTCGTCGGGCGCCCGCTCGACCGGCGCGTTCGGGGCCGACCGCGGCGGCTCCTCGACCGGCAGGCCGAGGCCCTCGAGGACCTCGGCGGCCGGCAGCGCGGCGAGCACCGCACCGGGCAGCGCCAGCTTCGCCCCGCGCGTGCCCGAGCCGACGACGACGAGGTCCGCGGCGGCCACGGCCGCGTCGACCAGCACCGGCCACGACGGCGGCAGCCCGAGCGGGGTGATGCCGCCGTAGGCCATGCCGGACTCGGCGACGGCGACGTCCTGCGGCGCGAAGGACGCCTTCCGGGCACCGAGGTGCCGGCGCACCAGGCCGTTGACGTCGGCGCGGGTGGTTGCCAGCACCACGCAGGCGGCGAGTGCGGTCTGCCCGGCCCGGCGGGTGGCCACGACGACGCAGTTGGCCGATGCCTCGAGCGGGACGCCGTAGGCCTCGGTGAAGGCGGCGGTGTCGGCGAGGTCGTCGTCGACCGGGGCCACCCAGGCCGGCCCGGACAGCGACGGCAGGGCGGCCGCGACCGGGTCGCCGAGCAGGTCGGGCCGCTCGGCGGCGGGCACCCAGGTCAGCGAGCCCAGCACGGGCGGGGGCGGGGTGGTCACGCCCCGATCCTGCCCGGCGGCCGGCTCGCGGCGGCGGACGGCCGGGATCCCGGCGGGTGCGTGGGCCCGGCGGCGGCCAGGATGGGCCGCATGATCGGCCAGCTGCACTCCGTCGTCATCGACGCGCCCGACGCGCACGCCCTCGCCACCTTCTACGCCGACCTGCTCGGGATGGAGGTGAGCAAGGGCGGCCCGGGCGACGACTGGGTCGTGGTGACCGGTCAGGGATACCGGCTGGCCTTCCAGCAGGCCCCCGACCTGGTCCCGCCCGACTGGCCCGACCCGGCGCGGCCGCAGCAGTTCCACCTCGACGTGCGGGTCGCCGACATCGACGAGGCCGAGCCGCGGGTGCTCGCCCTCGGGGCGCGGCGGCTGCCGGGCGAGGGCGGGGACTTCCGCGTCTACGCCGACCCGGTCGGCCACCCCTTCTGCCTGGTGTGGGACGCGTGAGCGCCGACCTGCCCGCCGTCGACCGGGCCGCCGCCAGCGCCTTCGTCGCCGCCACCGGCTTCGACGTCGCCGAGGCGAGCGGCACCCGGGTCACCGGCACCGTCGACCTCGGCCCCGACCACCACACGCCGTGGGGCGTGGTGCACGGCGGGGTCTACTGCGCGGTGATCGAGTCGGCGGCGTCGATCGGGGCCAGCGTCGCGGTCGCCGAGCGCGGCCAGTTCGCCGTCGGGGTGTACAACAGCACCGACTTCCTGCGGCCGGTGACCGCCGGCCGGGTCGACGTCGTCGCCGAGCCGGTCCAGCAGGGCCGCACCCTGCAGCTGTGGCAGGTGCTGCTCACCCGCGCCGAGGACGGCAAGCTCGTCGCGCGGGGCCAGGTCCGCCTGCAGAACGTCCCGCTGCCGGGGGCGTGAGCGGGCGCTCCCGGCGCGCGGTGGCGGCGGCCACCGCGGTGGCCGCCGCGCACGGGCTCCGGGTGCGCGAGCCGCGGGTGCTGCACGACGGCGTCAACGCCGTCGTGCACCTGGCACCGGCGCCGGTGGTCGCGCGCGTCGCCACGCTGACCCCGCGGCTGCGCCCCGACCCGCGGCGCCCGTTCGGCCGCGAGGTCGCCGTCGCGACGGCGCTGGCGGCGGCCGGCGCCGCCGTCGTCCCGCCCAGCGACCTGCTGCCGCCGGGCCCGCACGAGCACGGCGGCCTGACGCTGTCGTTCTGGACGCTCGTCGAGGTCCTCCCCGCGACGCCCTCGCCGGCCGAGGTGGCGGTGGCGCTCACCGACCTGCACGAGGTGCTGGCCGGCCTGCCGGTGACCGGGACGCCGCTCGACACCCCGCTCGACGACCTGGCCGTCTCCACCGCGCGCGCCGGCGACTGGGGCGTCCCGGCCGCCGTGCGCGCACAGCTGGCCGAGGAGGTCGAGCGGGTGCTGCCGCACCTGGGCGGGCCGGTGCGGGTCCTGCACGGTGACGCGCACCCGGGCAACCTGCTCGCCACGCCGGCCGGGTGGCGGTGGACCGACCTGGAGGACACCTGCGCCGGCCCCGTCGCCTGGGATCTCGCCTGCCTGCGGCTCACCTCCCGGCTCGACGGCCGCGCGGCGCTCGACGCGATGGGCGGGCCGTCCGACGCCGAGCTCGCGCCGTGGCTGGAGCTGCGCCGGCTGCACGCGCAGGCGTGGACCAGCGTCGTCCGCGCGGTTCACACGAGCGGCAGCGCGGGCTCGCGGTAGGTGACGCCGGCCGTCGAGGGCGGCAGCACGTCGGGGTCGACGACGACGGAGAACAGGGCGCGCGGGTCCTGCAGCGTCGCGGGCGGGCGGGCCGCGGCCCGGGGGACGACGCGGTCCCACCGGGCCGGGCGGCGGTGCGGCAGCAGCTCGCGGCCGTCGAACAGGTAGTCGCCGAGCACCTCGCCGACCAGCAGCCCGGCGCCCTGCTCGACCGGCAGCGCCACGGGGTCGCCCGGGCGGATCTCGTCGAGGAAGGCCGACAGCTGCCGCAGGTCCTTCGACGGCCGGCGCCCGGAGAGCTCCTTGGCCAGCGCGCGCAGCTCGGCCGGGGAGAGCCCGGTGGCGTCGACGTCGACCCCGGACTGGGTGCCCAGCCCCACGACGCCGGCCGCCAGGCACGCGCCGAGCTCGTTGTGCGCCCGCGGCCGCACGACCCACACCCGGGTGCCCTCGGGCCCGGGCGCGGGCGGGAGGTCGTCGGGGCCGGGCCACACGTAGGGCAGGTCGTCGGGCTCGGCGCCGAAGAGCGGCTGGAACAGCGGCCGGTAGAAGTCCGGGTCCTTGGCCAGCAGGTTCGACCGGTGGGACAGGTGCAGCGCCTCGTCGCCCACCCAGGAGGGCAGCAGGCCGGCGCGGGCCAGCTCCTCCTGCGGGGCGTCGGCGACCTCGGGGGCGAACTCGGCGATCAGCGTCTGCGTGCTGTCGGCGAACCCGCGCTCCCGCCACACCCGGACCATCGCCAGGCCGTAGACCACCAGCGCCGCCGTGCGCCCGCGCCACATGTGCACGACCGGGTGCGAGGCCCAGCCGTAGTCGGGCAGCTCGAGGGCGCGCAGGACCTGCAGCGTCTCCACGCGCTGCTTGCCCAGCCGTGGTGAGTCCAGCAGCCGCGCGCTCTCCGCGAAGTCGGCCACCGGCAGGAAGGTCTGCATCGGCGCTGCTCCTTCCCGGGCGGGCGCGGGGTCAACCGCCGAGGGCCTCCAGGGCGGCCTCCCAGCGGGCGCGGCGGGCGTCGTCGGCCTGGTCCCACCAGGCCGGGCCGCGCTCCCCCAGGCCCGTCTTGGCCAGCTGCACGCGGTCGCGGGCGGCGCGCCGCGCCGCCTCGTCGGGCGCCGTCCGGACCGCCGCACGGGCCGCGCCCAGGTGCGAGAGCAGCCGGGCGCGGACGTCGTCGGGGAGCGCCGGGTCCGCCGTCCGCCACCGGCGCCCGTCGACGACGACCCACCGGCCGTCGGCGGTGCGGGAGAGATCCCGGCTCATGCCCCGCAGCGGCGGGCCAGCTCGGGCAGCACCGCGCCGAGCGGGGCGTCGACCTTGACGTCGACCTTGGCGTCGCCGCGGGTGGGCCCGAGGTTGACCACGCCCACCGGGATGCCGAGCTCGGCGGCGCGCAGCACGAACCGGTAGCCGCTCATGACCGTCAGCGAGGAGCCGAGGACGAGCAGGCCGGCGGACTCCTCGAGCATCCGGAAGCAGGTGTCCACCCGGTCGCGGGGCACGGTCTCGCCGAAGAAGACGACGTCGGGCTTGAGCTGGCCGGTCCCGCAGGCGCGGCAGTCGACCATCACGAAGCCGTCGAGCACCTCGTCGGGCAGCTCGGCGTCGCCGTCGGGGTTCACCTCGCCGGGGCGCGGGCCGAAGGCCGGGTTGGCCGCCCGCAGCCGCCGGTGCAGCTCCGCCCGCGGGGCGACGTCGCCACAGGCCAGGCAGACGGTGCGGTCGAGGCCGCCGTGCAGCTCGACGACGTCGCGGGCGCCGGCGGCCTGGTGCAGCCCGTCGACGTTCTGGGTGACCACGCCGCCGACGAGGCCCGCGCGCTGCAGCCGGGCGACGGCGGAGTGCCCGGCGTTGGGCCGGGCGCCGGCGATCTGCGGCCAGCCGACGAAGCTGCGCGCCCAGTAGCGGTGCCGGCCGCGCGGGTCCCGGCGGAAGGTCTGCCAGGTCATCGGCGTGTGCCGGCGCAGCGAGCCGGTGGCGCCGCGGTAGTCGGGGATGCCGGAGTCGGTGGAGAGGCCCGCACCGGAGAGGACGAGGACGTCGCCGTCGGCGACCAGGCCGGTCAGCTCGTCGAGGGCCGCCGGGTTCTCGACGGCAGGGAGGGCGGCGGTCACCGGACCATCGTCCACCGCGACGGCACGCCGCGCCGCCGTCGTCAGACCGTGGTGCCGCCCAGCTCGCGCTCGAGCCGTCCCAGCAGGTCGGTGTAGACGCGGCGCAGGCCCCGGGGCGCGAAGGTCCGCTCGAAGAACCCGCCGACGCCGCTCGCGCCGTCCCAGGTGGTGCGCACCCGCACGGTGCTGCGTCCCGGGTCGGCCGGGGTGACGGTCCAGGTGGTCACCATCGACGAGCGGGTGTCGCGCTCGACGAGGGTGCCGTCGGGCTCGCTGACCTCGACGTCCTGCTCGCGCACCCGCTTCGACGTCGCGGCGAACCGCCAGTGCACGCGGGTGCCCGAGCCCTGCCCGCCGGCCTCGACGCGGTAGTCGCTGAACTGGTCGGGCAGCACCCGCGGCCGGGTGCCGGCGTAGTCGGCCAGGGCCACGCGGACCCGGTCGGCGGGGGCGGCGACGACGCGTTCGGCAGTGGCCACGACCTGTCCCATGCGCCCATCCTGCCTGCGCCCCCGGCGCCCCGCCGCCGGGCCGCGGACGTGACCAGCGTCATCGACCGGTGCGCGGCCCGCCGGGTACCCAGGAGGGGATGGACGCACCGCTCTCGTACACTCGGACCGGCTCGGGAGAGCCCCTGCTGCTCCTGCACGGCATGGGCAGCTCGCGGCGGGAGTTCGCCGCCGTCCTCCCGCTGCTGACCGACCGCTTCGAGGTGGTCGACGTCGACCTGCCCGGGGTGGGCCGGTCACCGGCCCTGGAGGAGCGCCCGACCGTCGCCGCGATCACCGACGCCGTCGAGCGCACCCTGGACGTCGAGGGCATCGCCGGCGTGCACGTCCTGGGCAACTCGCTGGGTGCCCGGGTCGCGCTGGAACTGGCCCGCCGGGGCCGCGCGCGGTCGGTGGTCGCGATCGCGCCGTCGGGCCTGGACCTGCCGCCGGAGCGGGTCTACCAGGGCAGCGGGATGGCGCTGGCGCGGGTCGTCATGCGCGCCGGCGCGCCGCTGGTGGGCCCCCTGTCCCGCTCGGCCCCGGGCCGGGCCGCGCTGCTCGCGCCGCTCAAGGCGCGCCCGTGGTCGACCTCTCCCGACGAGGCCGTCGGCGCGCGGGAGGGTTTCGCCGACTCCCGTGACTACTGGCGGACGCTGCTGTGGGCCCTGCTGGTGGACGTCCCGCGGGGCATGGACCGCATCGACTGCCCGGTCACCCTCGTCCAGGGCGTGGCCGACTGGATCGCCTCGGGGCAGACGGTGCGCTACCTGCCGCTGGTGCCGGGCTCCCGGTTCGTCCCGCTGCTGTGGGCCGGCCACGCGCCCCAGTCCGACCGGCCGCGGACGATCGTGCGCCTGGTCGAGGAGGCGGCCCGGCAGGCGGACGCCGACCTGCTGGCGGAGGTCAGCGCTGCTCCTCGGCGTTCAGGTACCCGCACCGGAACCGGGCGTCGGCCATCGCCTCGGTGAAGCGGGTCTCCCAGGCGGGGTCGTCGGCCGGGAAGGTGGTGAACACCCGGTCCTCGAGCACGACCGGCAGCCCGTCGGGGCCGAGGCGGGCGCGCCGCAGCAGCACCCGGGTCCGGCCGTCGACCTCGTCGTGCGCCGGCGCCCAGGCCGCCCGGGCCGGGGTCGGTCGCCGGTCCCGCGGCTCCGTGGACAGCACGCCGAGCCGGGACAGCAGCAGGCCGAGCACCACCAGCAGCACCACGATCTCGACCACCGCGAGCAGCACGCTCCGACGGTAGCCACCGGGGACGCCGCGTGGAGCCCCTCCGGTCGCCCGGTAGCCTCGATCGGCACCCCCGCCCGGCCGCCCGGCCGGCGAGCCCCCGTAGCTCAGGGGATAGAGCATCGGTTTCCTAAACCGTGTGTCGCAGGTTCGAATCCTGCCGGGGGCACCATCGGACCATTCCGTCGAGCGGTGCGGGAAACCGGGCAGAATGGCGCCGCCCCGGTCCCGTGGGGGTCGGGGACGGCGGTCAGGATCCGCCGGGGATCAGCGCGCTCCCCATCCGCGTCCGTGGCCCCCGTGGTGGTGCCACGCATTCCCGCGGTCGAACCAGCGGCACAGGTCGACGATCCGCGCGTCCAGTCGCACCCATTCCTCGGACACCGGGACACCCTCGGCGTCCACGTCGACCCGGACCTCCACTTCGCCCTTCTCCACGTAGGCGAGGTTCCCCGCCGGCAGTCCCGCGGCGTCCCACGCGGCCTGCTGGACCTCGTCGACCGGGAAGATGATGGACGGGGCCTCCAGGACGATCGTCGCGCCGGTGGGACCGGAGACCTCGACGCCGGGCCCGGAGATGTCCAGCTCGTCGATCACCGCTCGGTCACTGGCCCGGGTGAGGTCGACCGTGGCAGCGCCCCGGATCTCCACGGTCGTCGTGCCGTCGGGGTGCTCGGTGACCCGCGCCTCGACCTCGCGCACGTCACCGGGTTCCATCGTGACCTCGCTGCCGCACGCCGGGAACGTGATCGCCGTGTCGTAGTCGGGCCGGATCTCCTCGATCGGGACGAATCCGACGTCACCGGCTTCGTCGGCACCGTCGTGCGCCAGTGCGGGAGCCGCACCCGATCCGACGAATACAGCCGCCAGGACACCGATCGTGAATGCGCGTCACATCCCCATCCCCGTTCTCCCCGTTTCCCCCGTGACAGCGACTCCGTTTGTGTCCCATGCGTGTCAACAGGGTCCTTGGTCCCGATCGACCATTCCCGTCACGACGGGTCACTCGTCGGTCCCGCCACGCAATTGCGATCTCGTCGGACCATTGTCTGGTCGACACGCCATTCGGAGGACCGGGTCACCGTCCGTCGCCCGCACGGTCGTCCGGCAGGTGCTCCACGGCGTCCGCACGACCCCGGCCCCCGCGCGGGTATGGACCGTCCATGGCGACGCGCAACGCGGCGGTCGCGGCCGCCGGTCAGTGGACCGACCCCGACGACGGCATCCGCTACCCCTCGGGCGAGGTCCACGCGTGGGAGCGGGGACGCAACGAGACCGTCTGCGGGCTGTCCCTGTCGCGGTCCCGGCTCACCCGCTTCCCGCACGTGAGCTGGGCCGACGTGCAGCCGGAGTCGGGCCGGCACGCGGAGGAGGTGCAGGCGGTCTGCCGGCGCTGCCGCGCCGGGCTGGGCGGCCGCCGGGACGAGCGCAGGTGGACGCGCACCGACCCCCGGCCCTGACCGCCAGAGGCGACCCGCCGGCGGGACACCCCGACGAGGGAGACCCTGGCGGCTCCGAGGCGTTACCGTTCCAGATGCACGACGGAACCCCGGCAACGGCGCCGGGGCGATGCGGAGGTGGCACAGCACGATGGAGACCACGGTGGTCGACGTCCCGGAACGGGGACGCTTCGAGGTGCGGGTCGGCGAGCGCGTCGTCGGGCTGGCCAGCTACCACGTCGAGAACGGCACGATGGCCCTGCCGCACACCGAGGTGGACCCGGCGATGGGTGGCCAGGGGCTCGGCAAGGCCCTGGTGCGGGGCGTCCTCGACGCCGCCCGCGAGCGGGGGCTGACCGTCCTCCCCTACTGCTCCTTCGTGCGCCACTACATCCAGCAGCACCCGGAGGCGCTGGACCTGGTCGCCGACGAGGACAAGCCCCAGTTCGGGCTGGCCACCGCCGACCGCTGACCGGGCGCTGACCTGCGGTCCCGCGCCGGGAGACATAACCTGGCGCGGGTGCCGACAGCACTGCTCTGGTTCCGCCGCGACCTCCGGCTCACCGACCACCCGGCGCTGCTGGCCGCGATCGACGCCGCGGGCGCCGGCGGGACCGTGGTGCCCGCCTTCGTCGTCGACCCGCGGCTGTGGGAGACCTCGGGCCGGCCGCGGCGGGAGTTCCTGCGCGGCTGTCTGGCCGACCTGCGCGAGCAGACCGGCGGGGCGCTGGTCGTCCGCCCGGGCGACCCGGCGCGGGTGCTGCCCGACCTGGTCCGCGAGACCGGCGCCGCCAGTGTGCACGTGTCCGCGGACGCCGGCGTCTACGGCCGCGCCCGCGACGCCGCCGTCGAGGAGGCGCTCGGCGCGGTCCCGTTCGTGCGCACCGGCTCGCCCTACGGCGTCACCCCCGGCCGGCTGACCAAGGACGACGGCACGCCGTTCAAGGTCTACTCGCCCTTCGCCCGCGCCTGGCGCGCCCGCGGGCTGCACTCCCCCGCGCCCCGGCCGGACGGCGTCGCCTGGGCCGACGGCGTCCCCACCGGCGACCTGCCGCCCGCGCAGGACCTCGGCGGCACCGTGCTGCCCCCGGCCGGGGAGCGGGCCGGCCTCGACGCGTGGGCGCTGTTCCGCGACCAGCGGCTGCTCGGCTACGCCGCCGGCCGCAACACCCCCGGCTCCGACGGCACCAGCCGGCTCTCGGCGCACCTGAAGTACGGCACCGTGCACCCGCGCACGCTGGTCGCCGAGGCGCAGCAGCTCGGGGAGGAGCACGCCGAGGCCGTGGACAAGTTCGTCGGCGAGCTGATCTGGCGGGACTTCTACGCCGACGTCCTCTGGCAGCGCCCCGAGACCGCCCGCGAGCCGTTCAACCCCGAGATGAGCCGGATGCAGTACGACACCGGCCCGGTGGCCGAGGAGCACTTCGCCGCCTGGGCGCAGGGCCGCACCGGCTACCCGATCGTCGACGCCGGGATGCGGCAGCTGCACGGCGAGGCCTACGTGCACAACCGGGTGCGGATGGTCGTGGCGTCGTTCCTGGTCAAGGACCTGCACATCGACTGGCGGCGCGGCGCCCGCCACTTCCTCGACCACCTCGTCGACGGCGACCTCGCGAGCAACCACCACGGCTGGCAGTGGGTGGCCGGCACCGGCACCGACCCCTCGCCGTACTACCGGGTGTTCAACCCGACCCGGCAGGGCCAGCAGTTCGACCCCGACGGCGTCTACGTGCGGCGCTGGGTGCCCGAGCTGCGGGAGGTCCCCGACCGGTACGTGCACGAGCCGTGGACCATGCCCGGCGGGCCCCCCGAGGGCTATCCCGCGCCGGTCGTCGACCACGCCGAGGAGCGCCAGGTGGCGCTGGCCCGGTACCAGGCGGTGCGCGGTGCCTGAGGGCCACACCCTGTTCCGGCTGGCGCGGGAGCAGTCGGAGCTGTTCGCCGGCCGCCCGGTGCACGTGACCAGCCCGCAGGGCCGCTTCGCCGCCGGGGCCGCGCTGCTCGACGGCCGCGTGCTCGAGGAGGTCACCAGCTACGGCAAGCACCTGTTCGCCGACTTCGGCGGGCACGTCCTGCACGTGCACCTGGGCCTGTACGGCACCTACACCACCGGGCCCGGTGACCCGCCGCCCCCGCGCGGGGCGCTGCGCATGCGCTGGACGGCCGACGGGCCGAAGGGCGAGGGCGTGTGGACCGACCTGCGCGGCGCCACGACCTGCGACGTCCTCACCCAGCCCGAGGTCGACTCGATCCTGGACCGGCTCGGCCCCGACCCGCTGCGCACCCGCCGCGGCGGGCCGCTGTCCCACGCGCGGGTGGGCCGCAGCCGGACGGCGGTCGGCGCGCTGCTGATGGACCAGTCGGTGCTGGCCGGGGTCGGCAACGTCTACCGCGCCGAGATCCTCTTCCGGCACCGCATCTCACCGTTCCGGCCCGGCCGCGACGTCGGCGAGCAGGAGTGGCAGGCGCTCTGGGACGACCTGGTCGTGCTCATGCGCGCCGGCGTCCGGATGGGCCGGATCGTCACGACGCACCCGGCCGACCGCTCCCGCCGGTCGGGCGCGGTGCGCCGCGAGGACGCGCACTACGTGTACCGGCGCACCGGGCTGCCCTGCCGGATCTGCGCCACCGAGGTGCGGACCGAGGAGATGGTCGGCCGCAACCTCTACTGGTGCCCCGTCTGCCAGGCCGTGTGAGCGCCGGCCGAGATCACGTGATCTCGGCGCCCAGGACGGCTCACAGCGTCGAGATCACGTGATCTCGACGGAGGGGGCAGGCGTCAGAGGGCGCCCTTGGCGGGGTCGCCGGCGGGCACCGCGTCGAGGACGGTGACCGACGGCCGCTCGGTCAGCTTGCCCTCGAGCCGCCCCGACAGTGCGCTGAGCGGCTCGGCCTTCCCGTGCGCGGCCAGCGCCTCCGGGCTCTCCCACTTCTCCACCATCACCAGCGCGCCGTCGCGGCCCTGGTGCAGCGAGTAGCGCTCGCAGCCGGGCTCCTCGTGCACCCGCGGCACGGTGTCGAGGACGGCCTGGCGGACCTCGTCGGCGTGCTCGGGCTTGGGGCTGATGGTGGCGACGACGACGACGGACACGGGCGGTCCCCTCCGGCGGTGCGGTGTGTTGTGGACGGTGATCTGGCGCACCACTACCCCACCGGGCCAGGATCCCAGTCGTGGCGGACGAGAGTGCTCCGGAAGTCGACCGGCCGCTGCGGGTCGCCGTGGTGGGCGCCGGCCCGGCCGGCATCTACACCGCGGAGGCCCTGACCCGCCGCGCGCCGGTCCCGGTGACCGTCGACCTGCTCGACCGGCTGCCCACCCCCTTCGGCCTGGTCCGGCACGGCATCGCGCCCGACCACCCGAAGATGCGCGCCATCCGCGACACCCTGCACCGGGCGCTCGACGACCCCGGCGTGCGCTTCGTCGGCAACGTGGAGGTGGGCACCGACATCACCCTCGACGACCTGCGCGCGCACGTCGACGCCGTCGTCTACACCTATGGCGCGGCGCTGGACCGCCCGCTGTCCATCGACGGCGAGGACCTGCCCGGCAGTCTCGCCGCCACCGACCTGGTCGCCTGGTACTGCGGCCACCCCGACGCCGAACGCGGGAAGGTCGAGGCGGCGCTCGCCGGGGTGCGCCGCGCCGTCGTCGTCGGCGTCGGCAACGTCGCCCTCGACGTCGCCCGCGTGCTCGCCCGCGCCCCGCAGGAGCTCGAGCCCACCGACATGCCCCAGCACGTGCTCGACACCCTCGCCGCGGCCCCGGTCGAGGAGGTCACCGTGCTCGGCCGGCGCGGCCCCGCGCACGCCAGCTTCACCACCATGGAGCTGCGCGAGCTCGACGGGCTGGACCGGGCCACGGTGCTGGTCGACCCGGCCGACCTCGAGCTCACCCCGGCGGCCGAGGAGCGGATCGCCGGCGACCGCAACGCCAGCCGCAACCTCGCCGTCCTGCGCGAGTGGGCCGCCCACCGCCCCGAGCCCGGCCGGGTCCGGCTGCGGTTGCGCTTCTACCGCCGTCCGGTGCGCCTGCTCGGCGCCGACCGGGTCACCGGCGTGGAGGTCGAGCGGACGACGGTCGGCGACGACGGCCGCGCGGCCGGCACCGGCGAGTACGAGGTGCTGCCCGCCGACCTGGTGGTGCGCTCGGTCGGCTACCGCGGGGAGGGCCTGCCCGGGCTGCCGGTCGACCAGCGCACCGGCACCGTGCCCAACGAGGACGGCCGGGTGGTCCGCGGCGGCGCCCCCTCGACCGGCGAGTACGTGGCCGGCTGGATCAAGCGCGGCCCCACCGGCGTGGTCGGCACCAACAAGCACGACGCTCGCGAGACCGTCGCGTCCCTGCTGGCCGACGCGGAGGCCGGCGTCATCCGCCCCTCGGGCGACCGCGACGACCTGGTGCAGACGCTGCGGGCCCGCGGCGCCGAGCCGGTGCTGCTGGAGGACTGGCGGGCGATCGACGCCGCCGAGGTGGCGCTGGGCGCCACCCGGGGCCGGGCGCGCACCACGCTGCACGAGCGGGAGTCGCTGCTGTCGGCGGTGCGGGCCGCAGCCGGACGCTAGGCCCGCACCGCGGCGATCAGGGCCCGCGCGGCCCGGTCGGACGCCGCGGCGACGAAGCGGATCAGCGTCCCGGTGTCCGGCCGCAGCCGCAGCGGGGCGCCGTCGGCGGTCAGCGCCACCCCGCCGGCCCCGGCCAGCACGGCCAGGGCGCCGGCGACGTCGTGCACGTGCGTGCCGCTGCGGTCGAGGTCGTGCCACGCGCCGGCCGACCCGTCGGCGACCAGGCACAGGTCGACGGCGGTGCAGCCGGTGATCCGCACCCGCGCGGCGGTCGCCGGCACCCGCACCACCCGGCCCGACGGTGCGACGACGGTGCTGCCCTCCCGCACCCGCGCCGGGACCCCGTCGCGCCAGGCGCCCGCGCCCGCGGTCCCGGACCAGCGCCGTCCCGACGACAGGTCGACCACCAGCCCCGCCACCGCCTCGCCGCGGTGCACCAGCGCGGCGGAGAACGCCCACGGCGGCAGCCCGGCGCGGAAGTTGCCGGTGCCGTCGAGCGGGTCGAGCACGATCCACGGCTGGTCCTCGCGCACCGACGGGTCGGCCCGCTCCTCCGACAGCACCGGCACGCCCAGCGGGGCCAGCACCCCGGCCGCGGCGGCGTGCGCGGCCTCGTCGGCAGCGATCGACCAGCTGCCGTCGTCCTTGCGGTGGTCGCGCCCGGTGTCGCGGGCGAGCGCCACCGCCATCTCCACGCGGGTGGCGGCGAGCGCGGCCGCGTGCGCGAAGCGCTCGGTCAGCGGCGCGTCCTCCGGCGGGGCCGCGACCTCGAGCACCCGACCGGTGCCGGCGTCGCGGACCGACGAGCACCCCCAGGCGGAGGCGACGGCGAGCAGCGCGGCCCGGCCGGTCACCGCGGTGGACCGGTGCAGGACGACGGCCTCGGTGGTGCCCTCGTCGGTCCAGCGCCGGCGCAGGTGCGCGGCGGACGAGTCGGCGACCAGGAGGCGGGCCCCCGGGTCGAGCAGCTCGGCGGCCAGCGCCGCGGGGCTCACGCCGAGCAGCGCCGCGGCGGCCCGCAGGTCGGCCCCCGAGGCCGCCGTCCGCATCGTGTCCGTCACGGTCCCCCCGCCGTCCGACCCCTGACCGGCACGGTAGGCCACCGGGGCCCGCCGGGTAGGGCGCCCCGGTGACCGTCTCCCCGCCCCGGCCGGCGCGCACCGGCATCGACGACGTCGACGTCGTCCTCCTCGTGCACCGCGAGCCGCCCGAGCTGCTCGCCCGCCACCACGCGGCGCTGGTGGCGGCCACCGGCCCGGGCTGGTGCGGCCGCGCGGTGCTGGTGGAGAACGACCCCGCGCCGGAGACCTCCGCCGCCGCCCGCCGGCACCTGCGCGAGGACCACCCCGGCGCCGAGCGGCGGGTGCTCCGCGCGCCGCGCAACCTCGGCTTCGCCCGTGCCATGGACCTCGCGCTCGACGCCTGCCGCGGCCGCTACGTCGCGCTGCTCAACTCCGACGGCGAGCCGGAGCCGGGCATGCTGCACCGGCTGGCCGAGGTCCTCGACGCCGAGCCCCGGGCGATCTGGGCGGCTCCCGCCGTCGAGGGCCCCGGCGAGGACGACGACCCGCCCGGCCCGCCGTTCCCCGCCGACGACCTGCCGGGCACCGCGCTGCTGGTCCGCCGCGAGGAGTTCCTGGCCGCCGGCGGGTTCGACCCGCTGTACTTCTTCTACAACGAGGACCGCGACGCCTCGTTGCGGCTGCGCGCCGCCGGGCACCTGCTGCTGCGCGTCCCCGGCACCCGCTTCCGGCACGGCAAGGACGGGCCGCGCGCCGGGCTGCTGCGCGAGTGGCACTACGCCCGCACGGCGCAGGTGCTGGTGCCCCTGCACGCCCGCCGGCCGGTCCGTGAGACGGCGGCCTTCCTCGCCCGGCGGCCCCGGGCGGTCGCGGAACACCTGCGCGGGGGCGACCCGGCCGGCGCCGCCGGCATCGCGCTGGCCCTCCTCGAGCTCCCCCGTGCACTGGTCCTCGCCGCCGCCCGGCGCCGCCGGCCGTGGGACGCCGACCGGCTGGCCGCCTGGCTCGACCGCCACCGCGTGCCGGTGACCGGACTCTAGCCCGAGTTCCGCAGCGCCGTCGCGATCCCGTTGATCGTCAGCTGGATGTTGCGGCGCACCAGCTCGTCGTCGTCGCCGGTGCGGCGGCGGCGCAGCATCTCCACCTGCAGGTGGTGCAGCGGCTCCAGGTAGGGGAACCGATTGCGGATCGAGCGCACCAGCGACGGGTTGTCGGCCAGCAGGTGGTCGTCGCCGGTGACGGCCAGCAGCACCCGGCAGGTGCGCTCGTGCTCGGCGGTGATCTGGTCGAACACCCGCGCCCGCAGCTCCTCGTCGGGCACCAGCCCGGCGTAGCGGGCGGCGAGGTCGAGGTCGGTCTTGGCCAGCACCATGCCCATGTTCGACAGGACCGTGCGCAGGAACGGCCAGCGCCGGTGCAGCTCCTGCAGCCGGGCCAGGCGCGCCGGGTCGCCGTCGATCCACGACTCCAGCGCCGTCCCGGTGCCGTACCAGCCGGGCAGCATGATCCGCGCCTGCGACCAGCTGAACACCCACGGGATGGCCCGCAGGTCGGCGATCCGGTCGCCCGCCTTGCGCGAGGGCGGGCGGCTGCCGATGTTGAGCTCGGCCAGCTCGCGGATCGGCGTCGCGGCGCGGAACCAGTCCACGAAGCCGGGGGTCTCGTGCACCAGCGCCCGGTAGGCGGCCTGCGCGCGTGCGGCGAGGTCGTCGAGCAGCGCGTAGGCCTCCTCGGCGTCGTCGCCGAGCCCCTCGACGTCGAGCAGCGTGGCCTCCAGGGTGGCCGCGACCAGCGCCTCGAGGTTGCGCCGCGCGAGGTCGGGCTCCCCGTACTTGGCCGCGATGACCTCGCCCTGCTCGGTGATCCGCAGCGCGCCGGCCACCGCGCCGGGCGGCTGGGCGCGGATGGCCTCGTAGCTGGGCCCGCCGCCGCGGCCGACCGTGCCGCCGCGGCCGTGGAACAGCCGGATCCGCACGCCCTCCCGCCGCGCCACCTCCACCAGCGCGAGCTCGGCCCGGTACAGCGCCCAGTTGGCCGCGAGGTAGCCGCCGTCCTTGTTGCTGTCGGAGTAGCCGAGCATGACCTCCTGCGCGTCGCCGCGGGCGGCCACCAGCGCCCGGTACAGCGGCTGGGCGAGCACGGCGGTCATCGTCTCGCCCGCGCCCTGCAGGTCGGCGATCGTCTCGAACAGCGGCGAGATGCCGACCGGGCAGCTGGGCCCGTCCTCGCCGTCGGGGTCGAGCAGGCCGACCTCCTTGAGCAGGACGGCGACCTCGAGCACGTCGCTGACCGACTCGCACATGCTGATCACGTAGTTCGGGATCGCCCGCGGACCCAGCAGCGCCACCTGCTCGGCCGCGGCGACCAGCAGGTCGAGCTCGCCGCGGGCGAGCTCGGAGAGCTGGGCGTCCGGGCGCACCAGCGGCCGCCGCATCCGCAGCTCACCGGCGAGCAGCTCCACCCGCGCCGCCTCGTCGAGCGCGGCGTAGTCGGCGCACACCCCGGCCCAGGCCAGCAGCTCCGCGACGACCTCCTCGTGGACCGCGGAGTTCTGCCGCATGTCGAGCCCGGCGAGGTGGAACCCGAAGACCTCGACGGCGTCGCGCAGCCGGGCCAGCCGGTCGTCGGCCAGCGCCCCGGCGCCGTGGCTGCGCAGCGAGGCGTCGACGACGGCGAGGTCGGCGAGCAGCTCGTCCGGGTCGTCGTAGGGCGGCAGGTCGGCGATCGGCGGGACGCCCGGCACCCGCCCGAGGACCCGCCGCGCGGTGGCCGCCAGCCGGGCGTGGATGCCGTTGACCGCGCGCCGGTAGGGCTCGTCGGCGCGGAACGGCGAGTCGTCGCGCGAGGCCTCGGCCAGGTGCGCCAGCTGCGGCGTCGGCGTCACCAGCCGGTCGGACATCGACAGCTCGCGGTAGAGCTCGACGAGCTCGGCGAGGTGGTGGGACAGCGCCGTCTCGGCGTGCCGGGTGCTGGCCCGGCGGACGGCGTCGGCGGTGACGAACGGGTTGCCGTCGCGGTCGCCGCCGATCCACGAGCCCGGCTGCAGCACCGGCCGGGTGGGCAGGCCGCTGCCGGGCCAGCGCGCGCCCAGCTCCCGGCGCAGGTCGGCGTTGATCTCCGGCACCACCCGGAACAGCGACAGGTCGTAGTAGCGCAGCGCCTCGTCGATCTCGTCGGTCAGCCGCAGCCGCGACAGCCGCAGCAGCGCCGTCTGCCAGAGCGTGAGCACCGAGCGCTCCAGCGCCCCGGACCAGGCGGCCTCGTCGACCTCGCCCGGCGCCATCCGGTCGCGCTGCCGGATCAGCTCGGTGACCTGGTGCTGCACCTGGGAGATCGTCTTGCGCCGCACCTCGGTGGGGTGGGCGGTGACCACCGGGACCACCAGCGCGCCGGCCAGCTCGCGCGCGACGACGTCGGGGTCGAGGCCGGCGCGGTCGAGCAGCGCGAAGGTGGCCGCCAGGCTGCCGGGCTGGGGCGGCGACCCGGCGCGGCGGTGGTGCCGGCGGCGGCGCTCGTGGTGCAGGTCCTCGGCGAGGTTGGCCAGCAGCGAGAAGTGGCTGAACGCGCGGATGACGTGGTTGGCGGCCCGCACGTCGAGGTCGCCCAGGCGGTGCGCGAGGCCGGCGCGGTCGGCCTCCGAGCGGCGCACCGCGAACGCCTGCAGCCGGGTGGACTCGACCAGGTCCAGCACGTCGTCGCCGGACTGCTCGCGGATGACCTCGCCGAGCACCCGGCCCAGCAACCGGATGTCCTCGCGCAGCGGGGCGTCGTCGGCCCGGCCGTTCCCCTCGGGGACGCGCCCGGGCAGGCGGAGGTCGGCGACGTCGACGGTGGCTTCCGACATGGCCGCAGTATCGACCGCCCGTGTGACGGGCAGGTGTCGCGGGCACCCCGGCGACCGTGCTGACGCTGCGCGCCACCCCCGCCTCCCCCGCGCCCGCCGACCACGGCGAGGGCCCCACCTGGGACGACGCCCGTGGCGAGCTGCTGTGGGTCGACATCTCGGCCGGCACGGTGCACCGCGGCGTCGTCGACGGCGACGACGTGCGCGCCACCGGCTCGCTGCACGCCGGAGACACCGTGGGCGTCGCCGTCCCCGCCACGTCCGGGGGCTGGCTGGCCGGCGCCGGCGGCGGGTTCACCCACCTGGCCGAGGACGGCACCGCGCGGGTGCTGGTGGACCTGGCCGGCGAGGGCGGCGGCGAGACCGACGGCGGGACGCGCATGAACGACGGCAAGTGCGACCGCGCCGGGCGCTTCTACGCCGGCACGATGGCCTTCGACCACCGGCCCGGCGCCGGCACCCTGTACCGGCTCGACACCGACGGCACCGTCACCACCGTGCGCGACGGGCTGACCGTCTCCAACGGCCTGGGCTGGTCGCCCGACGGCCGCACGGTCTACCTCGCCGACTCCGGCCCAGGCCTGGTGCACGCCTTCGCCTACGACCCCGGCACCGGCGCGTTCGGCGAGGGCCGGGTGCTGCTGGAGACCGGGGGTCCCGACGGCGTCGCCGACGGGCTGACCGTCGACGACGAGGGCTGCCTGTGGACGGCGATGTGGGGCGGCGGGCAGGTGCGCCGCTGGTCCCCCGAGGGCGACCTGCTCGCCGTCGTGGAGGTGGGGGTGGCCCACACGTCGAGCTGCGCGTTCGCCGGGGACCTGCTGGTGGTGAGCACCGCGCGGGGCGAGGAGGACGAGCCCGACGCCGGCCGGCTGTTCACCGTCCGGCCGGGGGTCTCCGGCCCGCCCGCGCAGCCCTACCGCGGCCCGCTGGCGGGCCTCCGCCAGGTGGTGTAGACCCGGGGTCAGCTGTCCTGGAGCAGCGCCAGCGCGGCGGCGGCCAGCTGGTCGCCGGCGTCGGCGCCGCGCCGGAACTCCTCGGCGGCGCCGGTGAGGTCGCCGCGGTCGGCCAGCAGCACGCCCAGGTTGTGGTGGCAGTAGGCGTCACCGGCCTGGATGCCGGCGCGGTAGGCCTCCTCGGCCGCCTCGTCGTCGGCGAGCTCCTCGCGGTAGAGGTTGCCCAGCGGCAGCCAGGCCACCTGCTCGCCGAGCTTGGCCCCGCGCTCGAGCACCGAGCGGGCCTCGGCGGCGCGGCCGGTCTGCAGCAGCAGCGCGGCGAGGTCGGCCCGGGCCGCGGCGAAGTGGGCGGCACCGGCGCGCAGCCGGTCCTCCAGCGCCGGGTCGAGGGTGGCGCACCACTGCCAGCAGGCCGCGACGGCGTCGGCCTCCTCGTCGCCGGCCTCGGCCAGCTCCCGGGCCACCGCCAGCGCCTCCTCCCGCTCGCCCTGCTCGCGCAGGAGGAACGCCAGCTGCAGGCCGCCCTCGGTGTCGCCGGCCTCGGCGGCGCCCCGGTAGGCGGCCATGGCGCCGGCGAGGTCGCCGAGCTGCTCGAGCACCAGGCCGAGGTTGCGCCAGGCGTCGTCCTCGCCGCCGGACAGCGCCACCTGGTAGGCCTCCGCGGCCTCGGTCCAGCGCTCCTGCGCGGCGAGGCTGTTGCCCAGGTCGTAGTAGCCGGTGACGTCGCCGAGGGCCGCCGCGCGGCGGAAGCACCACTCGGCGTCGGTCTGCCGGCCGGCCTCGGCGAGGTCGCAGCCCAGCTCGATGAGCTCGTCGGCGTCCTCGGAGGCCTGCAGCCGCCAGAGGCGCGCGTCCAGGTCCTCCGTCATGACGCCGATGATGTCGGCCCTGACCTGGGCGCACGCCCTCCCTGGGGGTGAGGTCACCCCAACGTGTCCGGCGCTCGTCCCCGCGGGTGTCCCCCGCCCGCGACGGGCCCGCGGCTCACGCCCCGCCGGCCCGCAGGGCCTCCTTCAGCTTGGTCTTCCCGCTGGTCCGCAGCAGGGCGCCGGAGTAGACCCGCCCACCCAGCCGGACGACCAGCGCGATGGCCACGAGCATGAGCGCGACGGCGAGACCGACCTCCCACAGCGCCACGTCCCCCGCGGCCTGCCGCACCGGCATGACCATCGGCGAGAGGCCCGGCACGTAGGAGGTCACCACGGCCAGCGTGCCGGCCGGGTCGCCGGCGGCCTGGACGGCGATGAAGAAGCCGACGATGAGCACCAGCGACGCCGGGGTGAGCACGCTGCCGAGGTCCTCCTGCCGGCTGACCAGCGAGGCGGCGACGGCGAACAGCGAGGCGTAGAGCGCGTAGCCGAGGACGAACCAGAACAACAGCCACAGCACCGTGCCGACCAGCTCCCCGGGCAGGTCCACGACGTCGAAGGCCAGCGCGCCGGTGACACCGACGGCCGCGATGACCGCGATCTGCCCGAGGCCCAGCACGCCGAGGCCGAGGATCTTCCCGGCCAGCAGCTGCCACGGCCGCATCGTGGCCAGCAGCAGCTCGACCACCCGGCTGGCCTTCTCCTCCACCACGCCCTGCGCGACGAACTGGCCGAAGAGGATCAGCAGGCTGTAGAGCACCACCACGCCGATGATCGCGACGACGGTGCGCTGGCCGTCCCCCTCGGCGTCGTCGAGGGCGGTCACCGTGACCTGCGGCAGGTCGGCGGGGTCGACCCCGGCCTCGGCCAGCACGGCGCCCAGCGCCACGCTCGACACCGCACCGGACACCACCGCCTCGAGCGTCGGGTCGGGCTCGCGCACCACCAGCTCGGTGCCGGCGCCGGCGCCGCCGAGCACGGCGGCGTCGACGGTCTCGTCCTCGACGGCGGCGCGGGCGGCGGCGTCGTCGCCGAACGGCTCGACGGTGACGTCGACGTCGAGCGCGGTCGCCTGCGCCTCGATGGCGGCAGCGACCTGCCCGTCGTCGCCGGCGACGCCGATCCGGGCCGTGTCCCCCCCGGAGTTGACGACCACCTGGAACACCAGGATGCCGACGATGAGCAGGACCATCACCGCCGAGCTGACGATGAAGGTCTTGTCGCGCAGCCGGGTGGAGACCTCGCGGGCGGCGACCAGCCGGACCAGCCGGCCGCTCGACAGCGGCGCGCTCACGCGGCCACCTCCTCGCGGCCCCGCTGCTGCGCCGGGTCGGCGACGGCCTCGCGGAACAGCTCGACCAGGGTGGCCTGGCGCCAGGCGAAGTGGCCGACCCGGCCGGTGCGCAGCGCGGCGGCGAGCACGGCCTGGTCGTCGGCGCCGTCGGTGAGCTCGAGGAGGGTGTCGCCGGCCTGCTCGGAGACGACGCGGACGCCGGGGAGCGCGGCGGCCCAGCCCGGCGCGGCGTCCGGGACGACGACCCGCAGCACCCGGCCGGCCTCGCGCCGGCGCAGCTCCTCGACGGTGCCGGTGGCGACCATGCGGCCGCGGGCGAGGATGCCGACCGCGTCGCACAGCCGCTCGACCAGGTCGAGCTGGTGGCTGGAGAACACGACCGGCACGCCGGCGCGGCACTGCTCGAGCAGCGCGTCGGCCAGGGCGTCGACGCCGACCGGGTCCAGCCCGCTGAACGGCTCGTCGAGGATGAGCACCTCGGGCCGGCTGACCAGCGCGGCGGCCAGCTGCACGCGCTGCTGGTTGCCCAGCGACAGCTCCTCGACCCGGGACCGGCGGCGCTCGCCCAGCCCCAGCCGGCCGGCCCACTCCTCGGCGGCGCGGGCGGCCGCGGCGGCGTCGAGCCCGTGCAGCCGGGCGAAGTAGGTCAGCTGCTCGCCGACGCGCATCTTCGGGTAGAGGCCGCGCTCCTCGGGCATGTACCCGACGCGGCGACGCGTCTCCTCGTCCAGTGGCCGCCCGCGCCAGCGGACCTCGCCGGCGTCGGCCCGGGCCAGACCCATCGCGATCCGCATGGTCGTCGTCTTCCCGGCCCCGTTGGACCCGCAGAAGCCGAACATCGAGCCGGGGGCGACGGTGAAGCCGACGCCCTCCAGCACGTGGTGGTCCCCGTAGCGCTTGTGGAGCCCGTCGAACTCGAGCACCGCTCCTCATCCCGTCGTCAGCCCCGTGCGCCGCCGACGCTATCGGGGCCCGCGCCGCCGCTGACAGGTTCCGGCCCGAGGCGGGATCGGAACGTGATCCGCCTCGCGCGACTGCCGGACCTGCGGTGTCATCGGTCCATGAGCCAGGAGAACCACCCCGCACACCCACCGTCGGGTGTCGGGCTCGAGGGGTTGCGCGCCGCGGCGGCCGGCTGCCGCGCCTGCGAGCTGTGGGAGCCGGCCACCCAGACGGTGTTCGGCGAGGGCCCGGAGACGGCGCGGATCGTGTTCGTCGGCGAGCAGCCCGGTGACCAGGAGGACCGCAAGGGCGAGCCGTTCGTCGGCCCGGCCGGCCGGCTGCTCGACCGGGCGCTGACCGAGGCCGGGATCGAGCGCCGGGACGCCTACGTCACCAACGCGGTCAAGCACTTCCGGTTCACCCCGACGGCCAAGCGGCGGATCCACCAGTCGCCCGGCGCCGAGCACATCCGCGCCTGCCGCCCGTGGCTGGAGGCCGAGTTCGAGGTGCTCAAGCCCGAGGTCGTCGTCTGCCTGGGGGCGACCGCGGCCAAGGCGCTGATCTCGCCGTCGTTCCGGATCACCAAGGAGCGGGGCAAGCTCATGCCCTGGACGCCGCCGGGCGTCGCGCGGGCCGAGGACGGCGTCGACGAGCCCGACGAGGACGCGCCGCACCAGACCTGGATGCTGGCCACCGCGCACCCCTCGGCGGTGCTGCGGGTACCCGAGGAGGACCGGCCGAAGGCCTACGACGCGCTCGTGGCCGACCTGCGCGTGGTGGCCGGGGCGCTCGCGTAGTCGCGCCCCGCCGCCGCGCCTGCCGCCGGTCGAGTGGGCAGTCGTGGTCGGAGACGCGCGACGACACGCCGGGTGCGGCGACCGCCAGTGCTCACTCGCCCCGGGAAGCCGACGGCTACGGGACCGCGCGCGAGGCGCGGAAGTGCAGGAACGAGGGCACGAGCAGCGCCACGACCGCCATCGCCACCACCACGACGACGCCGCCGGACACCATCGCCGCGCTGACACCCGCTGCGCTGGCCACCGCCCCGGCGCGCAGGTCGCCCAGCCGCGGGCCGCCCGCGACCACCACGAGGAAGACGCCCTGCATGCGCCCGCGCATCTCGTCGGGCGCGGCCGTCTGCAGCATCGACGAGCGCAGCACGGCGCTGACCATGTCCCCGGCGCCCGCGACCGCGAGGAACAGCACGGCCAGCCACAGCGTGGGCGCGAGCCCGAACCCGATGATCGCGATGCCCCACACGACGATGGCGGCCAGCACGACGGCGCCCTGCCGGTCGACCCGCGAGACCCAGCCCGAGGTCAGCCCCATGAGCAGCGCGCCGATGGAGACGCCGGCGAACAGCCAGCCCAGGCTGTTGGGCGACCCCTCGAACCGCGTCTGCGACAGCTCCGGGAACACCGCCTGCGGCCAGGCGAAGAGCATCGCGACGACGTCGACGACGAAGGTCATCAGCAGCACCGGCTGGGTGCGCAGGAAGGCGAACCCCTCCCCCACCCCGCGGACGGCGGCCCCCAGCCGCAGCGGCCCGGTGCGTCCGCCCGGCGGCAGCGCCGGCAGGCCGCGCAGCAGCAGGACGGCGACCAGGAACCCGAGCGCGTCGACGGCGTAGGCGAGGAACAGGTCCCCGACGCCGATGAGCACGCCGGCCAGCAGCGGCCCGGCGATGACCCCGACCTGCCGCACGGTCATCGCCAGCGCGTTGGCCGCCGGCACCTGCCCGGGGCCGACCAGCGCGGGGATGACCGCGCTGCGGGTGGGCTGGTTGACGGCGCTGAAGCCCGAGACCGCGGCCACCAGCACCCACAGCAGGACGAGGTTCCCGCCGCCGGGCAGCAGGGCCTGGACCGCCAGCAGCGCGCTGGTGACCGCCGACCCCGCGCCGGTGACGAGCAGGAGCCGGCGGCGGTCCATCGCGTCGGCGATCGCGCCCCCGAGCAGCCCGAAGACGACCAGCGGCACGAGCGCGACGACCGAGGTGACCCCCACCAGCAGCGAGGAGCCGGTGAGGTCGTAGACCTGGAAGGGGACGGCGACCAGCGTCATCTGCTGGCCGAGCATGGTGGCGGCGACGCCCCAGAACAGCCGCCGGTAGCCGGGGTCGCGCAGCGGCGAGGTGTCGATCGCCCAGGAGCGCCGGGGTGGCGCCGTCACGGGGCCAGCCGCTGGAGCACCCAGCCGCCGCCCTCCTCGTCGTCGCGGACGAAGCGCAGCCGGTCGTGCAGCCGGCCCGCGCCGCCCTGCCAGAACTCCACCCGCTCGGGCACCACCCGGTAGCCGCCCCACACCGGCGGCCGCGGCACCTTCTCCGTCGTCGTCCCCTCGTCGAGCAGCCGCACCCGCGCCTCGAGCTCCTCCCGGGAGTCGACGACGGTGGACTGCACCGAGGCGACGGCGGACAGCTGGGCCTCGCGCGGGCGGGGGTCCCACAGGTCGTCGGAGGCGGTGTCGCCGATCCGCTCGACCCGGCCGGTCACCCGGACCTGCCGCTGCAGCGCGTGCCACGGGAAGACCAGCGCCGCGCGCGGGTTGGCCGCCAGCTGCGCGCCCTTGGCCGAGGCGTAGCTGGTGCCGAAGACGAACCCGGCCTCGTCGTAGCCCTTGAGCAGCACGATGCGGGCGTCCGGGGCGCCGTCGGCGTCGGCGGTGGCCACCACGACCGCGTTGGGCTCGGGGACCCCGGCGGCGACGACGTCGCGGAACCAGCGGTCGAACTGCTCGACCCAGGTGGGTGCGAGGTCCTCCTCGCGCAGTCCGGGGCGGTCGTAGTCCCTGCGCATGCGGGAGAGGTCGGCCACCCCGCCATGCTGACACCGGGCCCGGGAGCCGGTGCCCGGCGCCTCCCGCTGGGCGGCAGCCCCCCGTGGAGCGCAGCCGCGGGCGGGGCCTAGGGTCGCGGTGCAGTCGTGCGGCATGGCCTGTGCGCGCACGCGGTCCGCACCAGGGAGGCACGCGAGATGGCCGACGACTTCGTACCCGGCCTGGAGGGCGTCATCGCCTTCGAGACCACGATCGCCGAGCCCGACAAGGACGGCGGGTCCCTGCGCTACCGCGGGGTCGACATCGAGGACCTGGTCGGCAAGATCACCTTCGGCAACGTGTGGGCGCTGCTGGTCGACGGCAAGTTCGGCCCGGGGCTGCCCCCGGCCGAGCCGTTCCCGATCCCGGTGCACAGCGGCGACGTGCGCGTCGACGTGCAGGCCGCGCTGGCGATGCTGGCGCCGTTCTGGGGCTACCGCCCGCTGCTGGACATCAGCGACGAGGAGGCCCGCGACCAGCTCGCCCGGGCCGCGGTCATGGCACTGTCCTACGTCGCCCAGTCCGCGCGCGGCATCGGCGTCCCGGCCGTGCCGCAGAGCCGGATCGACGAGGCCTCGACCATCGTCGAGCGGTTCATGGTCCGCTGGCGCGGCGAGCCCGACCCCCGCCACGTCGCCGCCGTCGACGCCTACTGGACCTCGGCCGCCGAGCACGGCATGAACGCCTCCACGTTCACCGCCCGCGTCATCGCCTCCACCGGCGCCGACGTCGCCGCGGCGATGTCCGGCGCGATCGGCGCCATGTCCGGCCCGCTGCACGGCGGCGCCCCCTCCCGGGTGCTGCACATGCTCGACGGCGTCGAGCAGGCCGGTGACGCGGAGAAGTACGTGAAGGACCTGCTCGACCGCAAGGAGCGGCTGATGGGCTTCGGGCACCGGGTGTACCGGGCCGAGGACCCCCGCGCCCGCACGCTGCGCAAGGCCGCCAGGGAGCTCGGCGCCCCGCGCTTCGAGGCCGCGCTGGCGCTGGAGAACGCCGCGCTCAAGGAGCTGCGCGAGCGCCGTCCCGACCGGCCGATCGAGACCAACGTCGAGTTCTGGGCGGCGATCGTCCTCGACTTCGCCGAGGTCCCGAGCCACATGTTCACGTCGATGTTCACCTGTGCCCGCACCGCCGGCTGGTGCGCGCACATCCTCGAGCAGAAGCAGACCGGCCGCCTCGTGCGCCCGTCGGCCCGCTACGTCGGCCCCCCGGCGCGCCGGCCCGAGGAGGTCGACGGCTTCGACACCATCCAGGTCAAGTCCGTCAGCCAGGCCACCCCGGCCTAGTCGGAGGGCGCCCGTGAGCATCCAGGTCCCCGCCGACCTCCTCCCTGCCGACGGCCGGTTCGGCTGCGGCCCGTCGAAGGTCCGCCCGGACGCGCTGCGGGCGCTCGCCTCCGACGGCGCCGGGATCATGGGCACCTCGCACCGCCAGGCACCGGTCCGGGGTCTGGTCCGGCAGGTGCGCGAGGGGCTGGCCGAGCTGTTCGGCCTGCCCGACGGCTACGAGGTGGTGCTCGGCAACGGCGGCAGCACCGCGTTCTGGGACGTCGCGACGTTCGGCCTCATCCGGGAGCGCAGCGCGCACGGCAGCTACGGCGAGTTCTCCGCCAAGTTCGCCGCCGGGGTGGCCGGGGCGCCGTTCCTCGCCGAGCCGGTCGTCGTGACGGCCGCGCCGGGCTCGCTCGCGCTGCCCGAGGGGCAGCCCGGCGTCGACGCCTACGCCTGGGCGCACAACGAGACCTCGACCGGGGTCATGGCGCCGGTGGTGCGCCCGGCCGGGGCCGACGTCGACGCGCTGGTGCTCGTCGACGCGACCAGCGGCGCCGGCGGCCTGCCGGTCGACGTCTCGCAGGCCGACGTCTACTACTTCGCCCCGCAGAAGTCCTTCGCCTCCGACGGCGGGCTCTGGATCGCGCTGATGAGCCCGGCCGCCCTGCAGCGGGTCGGCGAGGTCAAGGCGTCGGGCCGGTGGATCCCCGGGTTCCTCGACCTGTCGACGGCCGTCGAGAACTCCGTCAAGGACCAGACCTACAACACCCCCGCCGTCGCCACGCTGTTCCTGCTGGCCGACCAGGTGCGCTGGATGCTCGGCCTCGGCGGGCTCCGCGGCGCCGTCGCACGCAGCCAGGAGTCCTCGGGCCGGCTCTACGGCTGGGCGGAGAAGGCGCCGTACGCGACGCCGTTCGTGACCGAGCCCGACCAGCGCAGCCTGGTCGTGGGCACGATCGACTTCGACGAGTCGGTCGACGCCGCGGCCCTGGCCTCGACACTGCGGGCCAACGGCGTCGTCGACGTCGAGCCCTACCGCAAGCTCGGCCGCAACCAGCTGCGGGTGGGCATGTTCCCCGCCGTCGACCCCGACGACGTCAGCGCGCTGACCGCCTGCATCGACTACGTGGTCGAGCGGCTCTAGGCGTCAGCGGGCCTGCTCGCCGTCGGCGGGCTGGACGGCGGTGCTCGGGAAGTCGCGCAGGTCGCCGGTGGGCGTGCGGTCCCAGCTGCGGAACGTGAGGTCGGTCTGCAGGTACAGCGCGACCAGCTCGGCGGTGGCGCGGATGCCGTCGAGGTGGGTGCGCTCGTTGCCGTGGCTGCCGTCGATGCCGAAGCCGATCAGCGCCGCGCGGGTGTTGGCCCCGGCCTCCAGCGCGGAGGCGGCGTCGGAGCGGTAGTACTTGTAGACGTCGCGGCGGTGCGGCACGTCGTGCACCCGGCACAGGTCGATCAGGTGGCGCGTCAGGTGGTAGTCGAACGGCCCGGTCGAGTCCTGCATCGCGACGTTGACGCAGTGCTCGGACGAGGACTGCCCCGGCGCGACCACCGAGGTGTCGATGGACACCAGCTCGGCGACGTCGGCGTCCAGGCCGTGGCTGGCGCCCAGGCCCACCTCCTCGGCGATGGTGACCAGGAGGTGCGCGGTGACCGGGACCTCGATGCCGTGGTCGAGGATCGCCTTGAACGCACCGAGCGCGGCCGCGATGCCGGCCTTGTCGTCGAGGTGACGGGAGTTGACGAACCCGCTGGAGGTGATCACCGGCTGGGCGTCGATGGCGACGAAGTCGCCCACCTGGATGCCCCGGCGCTCGAGGTCGGCCTGGCTGTGCACCACCTCGTCGACGCGGACCTCCACGTGGTCCCAGCCCACGCCCTGCTCGTCGACCTCGTCGCCGAAGCGGTGCCCGCTGGCCTTGATCGGCAGGATCGTGCCGGTGTGCCAGTAGTCGCCGGAGACGTCGTCGCTGAAGATCGTCACCCGCGCGCCCTCGGCGAAGCGGGCGCTGTGCGTGCCCACCGGCACGATCGCCAGCCGGCCGTTGTCCTTGAGCCCGCTGACCATGCAGCCGATCGTGTCGGCGTGCACGACCACGGTCCGGTCGGCGCCGGGCGAGCGGCTGGGCAGCTCGGCGATCAGCGCGCCGCGGCGCGTGACCTCGAAGTCCAGGCCGAGGTCGCGCAGCTCACCGCCGATCAGCTGCATCGCGTGGTCGGTGCGCCCCGACGGGCTGGGGATGGTGAGCAGCTCCACCATCACGCGCTGGACGTAGTCCATGTCGATGGGCAGGCGCTTCTGGCCGGCGTCGACGGGCGAGGGCAGGAAGCGCTCGTTGGGCTCGGCGTCGTCACGTGTCTCGTCACGGACGAGGCCGGCGTCGTCCCGGGGACCGGTCAGCATGGAGCCCGAGTCTAGGGGCGGGCCGATCCGGGCACGGCGGAGCGGGCCGCTCCGGGGCGGTGCCGCCCCGCGCCCGCGGAGGTGATCTCGGTCCGCCACGCCGGACGTCCTTCCGGCGCACGGGCGCGTCCGCGGATAGCCTCGCCCGTGGCTCCGGTGCACCCCGGGCCCCCGCCACCGCCGCCCGAGGGAGGTCTCCCGTGCGCACGCTGCGCCTCGTGGGGCTGTCCGAGGACGGCCGGAGCCTGGTGCTCACCGTCGACGGCGGCGACGGCAGCGACGACGGCGAGCGCTTCGAGCTGCCGATCGACGACCGGCTGCGCGCCGCGGCCCGCGGGGACACCCGGCGGCTGGGCCAGATCGAGTCCGACGGCGGGCTCTCCCCCCGGGTGATCCAGGCCCGCATCCGTGCCGGGGAGACCCCCGAGCAGGTCGCGGCCGCCTCGGGCACCCGGGTCGAGCGGATCATGCGCTTCGCCCACACGGTGCTGCAGGAGCGCTCGCGCCTGGCCGAGCAGGCCCGCGAGGCGCGGGTCCGGCTGTCGGAGGGCGTGCCGGGCGCGCCGCTGCAGCAGTTCATGGCCGAGCGGCTGCGGCTGCTGGGCGCCGACCTCGACGCCGTCCGCTGGGACGCCGCCCGCTCCGAGGACGGCACGTGGGTGGTCACCGCCGCCTGGCGCGCCGGCACCAAGGAGGGCACCACGAACTGGGTCTACGACGTCCCGGCCCGCACGGTCGCCCCGCTCGACGCGGCCACCCGCGACTTCGCCGAGGGGACCCGCCTGGTCCGCGTCGTCCCCGGGGTGCCCGCCGAGCGCCCGGTCCTGCCGGTGCACCGCGCCGCCGCCGTGCCCGAGCGGCCGGTCCCCGAGCGGCCCGTGCCGCCGGCCGACGAGCCGCGTCCCGCCCCGGCCGAGCGCCGCACCGACCCCGCGGCCACCGACGCCGCCGACGACGAGGACGTCTCGGAGCACGACACGGTCGTGCTGCGCACCGGCGAGACCGACGGCGAGGACGAGGACCCGCGGGCCCGCGTGCCCGCCTGGGAGGACATCGTGTTCGGGGTCCGCCGCAACCGCTGAGCAGTACGCTCGCCGCACCGGACCGACGTGTCCGTCCGGGGGCTCGCGGGTACGTCGTCCACAACCGAACGAGTGCGGGAGTGGAGCCACACATGTCGATGTCCGTGTCGATGCCCCTGGGCGGTGTCCAGGTCGGGTCCTACGACACCTACCAGCAGGCCCAGGCCGCGGTCGACCACCTGTCCGACGAGAAGTTCCCGGTGCAGAACGTCACGATCATCGGCTCGGACCTGCGGATGGTGGAGCGGGTCACCGGCCGGCTGACCTGGGGCCGCGCGATCGGCGCGGGTGCCGCCGGCGGCGCCTGGTGGGGCCTGTTCGTGGGCCTGCTGCTCGGCATCTTCGCGCCCACCGGCACGAGCTGGATCACCTCCGTGCTCACCGGCCTCCTGATCGGCATCCTGTTCGGCGCGCTGTTCGGGGCGGTGGGCTACGCGGCCACCGGTGGCCGTCGGGACTTCACCAGCACCTCGCAGATCACCGCCAGCCGCTACGACGTGATGTGCGACCCCTCGCGGGCCGAGGAGGCGCGGGCGATCCTGGCCCGCTGGTCGCTGCGGCAGTAGTCGAAGGACCCCTCGCCCCCCCACGGCTCGCACGCTCGCCGCGGGCCCCTGCGAGGGGGCCGGACCACCAGCGGACCCGGAGGGGCCCAGCTCACCTCAGCGTCGCGAAGGCCACGGCGGCTGCTGCCGCGACACCCAGGGAGTCGACGCCGGCCCGCATCGGGATGCGGGCCCGCACCCGCGCCGCGGCCTGCGCCTCCGGCGTGAGGCCCGGGCCCTCGGCGCCCAGCAGCACGGCGGTGCGCGGGTGCGCCCGCGGGTCGACGTCGGCGAGGTCGACCGCGTCGGGGGCCGGGGTGAGCGCCACGGTGAGGTAGCCGGCCTCGTGCAGCCGGGCCAGCCCGGCCGGCCAGTCGGGCAGCACGGCGAACGGCAGCGCCAGCACGTGGCCCATCGAGACCCGCACCGCCCGGCGGTAGAGCGGGTCGGCGCAGCGCGGGTCCAGCAGCAGCCCGTCGACGCCGAGGGCCACCGCCGAGCGGGCGATCGAGCCGAGGTTCTCCGCGTCGTTGAGCGCCTCGAGCACCGCCAGCCGGCGCGGCGCGGCCGGGTCCGGGCCGGCCAGCAGCTCCCCGACGTCGGCCGGCGGGCGGCGGTCGGCCGAGGCGAGCACGCCGCGGGTGAGGCGGAACCCGATCAGGTCCGAGAGGGCCCACTTGTCCATCTCGTAGGCCGGCACGCCCTCGGGCAGGTCCAGCGCGGCCAGCCGCCCGGGGACGCCGAGCACCGCCCGCACCCGGTACGGGGAGGCCAGCAGCCGCTGCACGGCGGGCACGCCCTCGACGACCACCGGGCCGGTGCCCCGCTCTCGGCCGGCCGGCCGGTCGCCGGCGTGCAGGTCGCGGAAGTCGGCGACCCGCGGGTCGACGGGGTCGGTGATCGGCTCGGGCACGACCCGATCCTCCCCGAGCGGCGGGGCCGCGCTGCCCGCAGGATCCAGTGGTGCCCAACGGAACGGTCGTCGTCGGGGCCGGCATCGCCGGCGTGGCCTGCGCCCGCGCGCTCGGGGAGGCCGGTGTGCCGGTGCGCGTCCTCGACCGCGGGCGCCGCCCCGGCGGGCGGATGGCATCCCGGACGCTGTCCGGGCGGGTCGCCGACACCGGCGCCAGCTACCTGACCGCCGCGGAGGGCTCGCCGTTCGCCGCCGTCGTCGCCGGCTGGGTCGAGCGTGGCCTGGCCCGGCCGTGGACCGACACGTTCGCCGTCGCGGGGCCCGACGGGATCCGCGACAGCCGCAGCGGGCCGGTGCGGTACGCCGCGCCGGGCGGCCTGCGCTCGCTGGTCGCCGACCTCGCCGCGGGGCTCGACGTCGCGCAGGAGCACACGGTGCACCGGGTCGAGCCCGGCCCGCGCGTCGACGGCGCGGAGGCGCCCGCGGTCGTCCTGGCCCTCCCCGACCCGCAGGCCCGCCGGCTGCTCCCGGAGGACCTCGCCGGCCGGCTGCTCCGCGGGGAGGACGCGCACGCCTGGCAGCCCGCCCTCGCCGTCGTCCTGGGCTTCGACCGGCGGCGCTGGCCGGCCGACCTGCACGGCGCGTTCGTGCACGACGACCCGGTGGTCGAGTGGATCGCCGACGACGGCGACCGGCGCGGCGACGGCGCGCCGGTCCTCGTCGCCCACACCACGCCCGGCACCGCCGCCGCGCACCTCGACGACCCCGACCGGTCGGTCCCCGAGGTGACCACCGCGGTGCGCCGCGCGCTGGGCGTCGACGCCGCACCCGCGTGGAGCCACGTGCACCGGTGGACCTTCGCCCGGCCGGCGGCGCCGCGCGGGGAGCCCTTCGGCCTGGTCGACGGCGTCGGCGCGTGCGGGGACGGGTGGCGGGCGCCGTCGAAGGTGGAGAGCGCCTGGACCTCCGGGCACCTGCTGGGGAGCGCCCTGGCCGCCGCCCCCTGACGGATCCACGCCGTCCCGGGCGTTTGCGGGCGCCCGATCGGGTGAACACATCTCGGACGGGTCAGTTCCGCCCTACGCGACGTCCGGAGGGACGGCGATGTCCACCTCACCCCAGGAAGCACCCGCCCTCGACCGACGGTCCCTGCGCAAGCTGATGGCAGCGGGACTGATCGGCAGTTCGATCGAGTGGTACGACTTCTTCATCTACGCCACCGCGGCGGCGTTGGTGTTCGGCGACCTGTTCTTCCCGAACGCCTCCCCGCTCATCGGCACGTTGCTGGCCTTCAGCACCTTCTGGGCGGGGTTCATCGCCCGCCCCATCGGTGGCCTGGTCTTCGGTCACTTCGGGGACAAGGTCGGCCGCAAGCCCGCCCTCGTCACCTGCCTCGTGCTGATGGGGTCGGCGACCTTCCTCATCGGCCTGCTGCCCACGGCCGACTCGATCGGCGTACTCGCCCCCATCGCACTCGTCGCCCTCCGCTTCCTGCAGGGGATCGCGGTCGGCGGGCAGTGGGGCGGGGTCATCCTCCTGCTCACCGAGAACGCCGGGCGCGACCACCAGGGGCGCGCGGGGACCTTCGGGCAGATGGGCGTCCCCATCGGGGTCATCCTGGGCAACGTCGCCTTCCTGGCCGTGAGCGCGAGCGTCAGCCCCGAGGCCTTCGTCTCGTGGGGCTGGCGCATCCCGTTCCTCGCCAGCGCCGTGCTGCTCCCCGTCGTGATGTTCATCCAGCTGCGCGTGGAGGACACCCCGGTCTTCCGCCGGCTCCAGGACCAGCACGAGCACGCCCCCGAGGCCCAGGTCGCGCAGGCTCCGCTCAAGGAGGTGGTGCGCAAGCACCGCCGGCCGGTGCTGCTCGGTGCGGGCCTGCTGTTCGGCACCAACGCGATCTTCTACATCAGCATCGCCGGGGTGCTCGACTACGCCACCCGCGACCTCGGCGTGGACCGCGACGCGCTGCTCACCGTCACGCTCATCACCTCGGCGCTCTCGGTCTTCGTCATCTACTTCAGCGGGTCGCTGTCGGACCGGATCGGTCGCCGGCCACCGATCCTGCTCGGCGCGGCGATCATCGCCCTGTGGGCCTTCCCCTTCTTCTGGCTCATCGACACGGGGTCGCTGCCGCTGATCTTCGTGGCCCTCACCGGAGGCCTGATCGGGTCGTCGCTCACCTACGGACCCCTGGCGGCCTACCTCGCCGAGCTGTTCGAGCCGCGGATCCGGTACTCAGGGGCCTCCTTGGCCTACCAGCTGGCCGCCATCCTGGTCAGCGGGGCCACGCCGTTCATCATGACCGCGCTGCTGGCGGCGACGGGCACCTCGGCGTGGGTCTCGGTGTACATCTGCCTCATGGGCGTCGTCACGTTCCTCGCCGCCCTGGCCCTGCGCGAGACCCGTCCGCGGTACGAGGTCCGCGGCAACGTCACCCGCGACACCACGGGGGACCCGGCGGCCGGGGTGTCCCCGGGCGACACACGACGCGGCACCCGCCGCTGACCTGCACCTCCCCTCCGCCGCCCCCGGCGCGCCGCCCCTGCGCGGCCGGGGGCGGCGCCCGGCGCCGACCCGGCGCGGGAGAACCCGTTGACGCTCCCGGACAACTCACCTAGCGTTGAGTTCATCAGGCGTTGAGTTCTCGCCACCGGGAGGCCGACATGACCGACGCCGTCACCGTCACCGACCTCGTCGTCGACCGCGGGCACCGCCGGGTGCTGCACGACCTGTCCTGCGCGGTCCCGGCCGGCCGGGTCACCGGCCTGCTGGGACCCAGCGGCAGCGGGAAGACGACGCTGATGCGCGCGCTGGTCGGCGTGCAGCGGGTCCGCTCGGGCACGGTCACCGTGCTCGGCGAGCCCGCCGGCTCCCCCGGCCTGCGGCGGCGGGTCGGGTACGTCACCCAGGCGCCGAGCGTCTACCCCGACCTCACCGTGCGCGAGAACGCACGCCACTTCGCCGCGCTCCACGGTCGCGACGCCCGGGCCGCCGACGACGCGCTGGCCGCCGTCGGACTGGCCGACGCCGCCGGGCAGCTGGTCCGCGACCTCTCCGGCGGCCAGCAGGGCCGGGCCTCGCTGGCCTGCGCACTGGTCGGCGAGCCCGAGCTGCTGGTCCTCGACGAGCCCACGGTGGGCCTGGACCCGGTGCTGCGGGTGGAGCTGTGGGAGCGCTTCCACGCCCTCGCCGCGGCCGGCACCACGCTGGTGGTCTCCAGCCACGTCATGGACGAGGCCGGCCGCTGCGACCGGCTGCTGCTGCTCCGGGAGGGCCGGCTGCTGGCCGACTCCACGCCCGCGCAACTGCGCGCCGCGTCGGGCACCGACGACCTCGAGGAGTCCTTCCTCCGCCTCGTGCGGGCACAGCAGGAGGTGGCGGCGTGAGCGCCCCGACGGCCGTCCTCAGCCCGCGGCTCACGGGCGTGACCACCGCCCGGGTGCTGCGCCAGCTGCGCCACGACCACCGCACCATCGCGATGATGCTGCTGCTGCCCAGCCTGCTGCTGGGCCTGCTGTACCTGCTGTGGCGCGACGTGCCGACCCTGCCCGGGCAACAGGGCGTCTTCGACCGGGTCGGGCTGACGATGCTCGGCGTCTTCCCGTTCGTCGTCATGTTCCTGGTCACCAGCATCGCGATGCTGCGCGAGCGCACCTCGGGCACGCTCGAGCGGCTGCTGACCACCCCGCTGTCCCGGCTGGACCTGCTGCTGGGCTACGGCGCCGCGTTCGGCCTGGCCGCGGCGGCGCAGGCTGTCGTCACGGTCACGGTGGCCACGACCCTCTACGACCTCGACATCGCCGGGGCGCCGTGGTTGGTGGTGCTGATCGCCGTCGCCAACGCCGTCCTCGGCGTCGCCCTGGGCCTGCTGGCCAGCGCGTTCGCCCGCAGCGAGTTCCAGGCGGTGCAGTTCATGCCGGTCGTCGTGCTGCCGCAGTTCTTCCTCTGCGGGCTGCTGGTGCCCCGCGAGCAGATGGCCGGCTGGCTGCAGGCGATCAGCGACGTCCTGCCGCTGACCTACGCCGTGGAGGCCCTGCAGGAGGTCGGGCGGTCGGCCGCGGAGACGGGCACGATGTGGCGGGACGTCGGCATCGTCGCCGGCGCCGCCGTCCTCGCCCTCGCGCTGGCGGCGGCCACCCTGCGGAGGAGGAGCAGCTGAGCACAGCACGGCGGCCGACCGGACGGCGGCCGGGCAACCCCGACACCCGCGAGGCGGTGCTGGCCGCGGCCCGCACCGCCTTCGCCGAGCGCGGGTTCGACGGCGCCTCCATCCGGGGCATCGCCGCCGCCGCCGGGGTCGACCCGGCGCTCGTGCACCACTACTTCGGCACCAAGGACGCGCTGTTCCTGGCGGCGGTGCAGGCACCGGCGGACCCGGACGAGTTCCTGCCCGAGGTGCTGGAGACCCCGCTGGACGAGCGGGGCGCCGCGGTCGTGCGCATGGTGCTGCGCGTCTGGGACGGGCCCGGCCGCCCGGCCGTGCTGGCGCTGGTCCGCTCCGCGGTGAACCACGAGTGGTCGGCCCGGCTGCTGCGCGAGTTCGTGCTGGCGAAGATCGTCCGCCGGGTGGTCGGCTCGGCGGACACGCCGGTCGAGGAGCGGGAGGCCCGGGGCGCGCTGGTCGCCTCCCAGGTGGCCGGGCTGGTCCTGATGCGCTACGTGCTGCGGCTGGAACCGCTGGCGTCGGCCTCCCACGAGGAGGTGGTGGCGGCGGTCGGCCCGACCCTGCAGCGCTACCTCACCGGCGACGTCCCCCTGCTCGGCCGGCGGGACTAGCGCGCCACCCGGGCGAGCTGCCGGGCCTGGGCGACCAGCCGGCCGGTGGCGTCCCAGATCCGGCACTCCTCGTCCGACCACCCGCCGGTCACCTCGGTGGAGCGGGACTCGACCAGGCACCAGCCCGGCGCCGGCAGCGCGCGCACCAGGACCTGCAGCTGCACGGTGGGCGCCCACCCGGGCCGGCCGACGGCGAACGCGGTCGGCGGCAGGGAGTCGGCGAACAGCAGCAGGGCCAGCACGTCGGGAACCCGGCCGTCGGCCAGCCGGATCCAGGCCCGCAGCAGCCGCGTGTCCGAGGGCCGGCCGGCCACCCAGCCCGCCGTCGCGGGGTCCAGCCGGGTGTCGAGGTGCCGGGCCAGCCCCACCGCCGGGCCGCCCTCGGTGGTGCGGGTGGCCACGCAGTCGTCGGGGGCGGGCAGCTCCGGCGCGGGGTTGACCGTGTAGTCGGCCCCGTCCCGGCCGAGGGTCGCCGTCGTGACCTGGACGGCGAGCGTGGGACCGGCCGCGCCGGTGAGCTGCACCGAGGAGTGCGCCAGCGTGCGCCCGGCCGGCCCCGCGGTGACGGCCAGGTCGGCCGGACCACCGGAGGTGGCGCGCAGGTAGCTCGCCGACAGCGCCACCGGGTGCGGGTGCGGACTGTCCAGCAGCGCCGCCCGGGCGACGACGGCCAGCAGGTAGCCGCCGTTGAGGACGCCGTTGCCGACGTCCCAGCCCGGGTCCAGCTCGGCGCGGACGCCGCCGCCCTCCGTGCGGTACACGGCGGTGGCCCGGTCGAAGGCGGACTGTCCGGTGTCGGTCTGCGGCACGGCCGCCAGGGTGCCAGGGTGGGCGGACGTGGAGTACACGCACCTCGGACGCAGCGGCCTGTCGGTCTCCCGGCTCTGTCTGGGCACCATGAACTTCGGCTGGCGGACGGAGGAGGCCGACGCGCACGCGGTGATGGACCGCGCGCTCGACGCCGGGATCAACTTCTTCGACACCGCCAACGTGTACGGCTTCGAGGCCGGCAAGGGCCGCACCGAGGAGGTGCTGGGGACCTGGTTCGCGCAGGGCGGCGAACGCCGGGAGCGCACGGTGCTGGCCACCAAGGTCTACGGGTCGATGACCGACTGGCCCAACGACACCTTCCTGTCCGCCCGCAACATCGTGCGCGCGTGCGACGCGTCGCTGCGCCGCATGCAGACCGACTGGATCGACCTCTACCAGTTCCACCACGTCGACCTGGCCACGCCGTGGGAGGAGATCTGGCAGGCCTGCGAGACGCTCGTCGCCCAGGGCAAGGTCCTCTACGTCGGCTCGTCCAACCACGCCGCCTGGCAGCTCGTCGCGGCCAACGAGGCCGCCGCGCGCCGGCACTTCCTCGGCCTGGTCAGCGAGCAGTCCCACTACAACCTGCTGACCCGGCACGTGGAGCTCGAGGTGCTGCCGGCCGCCCGGCACCTCGGCGTCGGCGTCATCCCGTGGAGCCCGCTGGCCCAGGGGCTGCTGGCCGGTGTGCTGGGCGAGCAGGAGGGCGACCGACGGCACCAGGAGCGCAACCGCAGGCGCATCGAGGAGCACCGCCCGGCGCTGCAGGCCTACGAGGACGCCTGCCGCGAGTGGGGACTGGCGCCTGCCGACGTCGCGCTGGCCTGGCTGCTGCACCAGGACGGCGTGACGGCGCCGATCGTCGGCCCGCGCACGGCCGACCAGCTCGAGGGCTCCCTGGCGGCACTCGACATCCGCCTGGAGCAGGCCCAGCTCGACCGGCTGGACGAGGTCTTCCCCGGCTTCAGGGCCGCTCCGATGGAGTACGCCTGGTGAGGTGGGAGGAGAGCGGCTCGTGCCGGCCGCCGGTGCTGCGCACGAGCGTCACCTCGCGCACCGGCCACTCCGGCCCGCGGTAGCCGGCCAGCCGGTCGGGCAGGTCCCCGTCGGCGGCCCGGCGCGGGTGCCACCGGCCGAGGGTGAGGTGCGGGCGGAAGGGCCGGTCCTCGACCGGGAGCCCCAGCCCCCGCGCCGCGGCGGCCAGCCGGCCGGCGAGCCCGGAGAGGACGGCGACGTCGCCGTCGACCCCGGCCCAGCACACCTGGGGCCGGCGCCGCGAGCCGAAGCGACCGGCACCGGCCAGCCGCAGCACCGCGGGCGGGGTCGCCGTGCTCGCCTCGCCCACCCCGGCGGTGAGGGCGGGAAGCAGCGACGGCGGCACCGCGCCGAGGAACAGCAGGGTCAGGTGCCAGCGGGCCGGGTCCCCCCAGCGCGGCGCGCCGGGGGCGTCCCGCAGCGGCGCGAGCGCGGCGGCGAGGTGGTCGCGGGCGTCCGCGGGCGGGGTCACGGCCACGAACAGCCGCAGCGGCGGCCCGCTCAGCGCACGACCATGCCGGCGTCGGTCAGGGCCGCCTGCACCCGCAGCCGCTCGACGTCGCGCGGGAAGCCCGGTGGCAGGCCGGCCAGCGTCGTCGGGACGGCGAACTGCCGGGCCGCCTCGCACAGGACGTCGTCGTAGGCGGCCTGGAACCCGCGCCGCCGCGCCTGCGGGGACCCGGCCGGGACGACCTCGAGCTGGCGGGCCAGCCGGCGCAGGTCGGCCGCGACCGCCTCGACCGGCCGGTGCACCGGCGCCAGGGGGACCTCCGGCTCCCGCGCCCGGCGGCGGGCCCGCAGGTCGAGCAGGAACTGCCCGGAGAACAGGCGGAAGGCCAGGCCCATCAGGGCGAAGGCGCCGACGAGCATCGCGGTGATGCCGGCGAGCTGCAGCAGGGAGGAGGTCATCGTCACTCCGGGGAGCCGGTGGGCGCGACGGTACGTGGGCGCGGCGGCGTCCGCCAGGTCACGGCTCAGGTGGCGGTCGACACCCGCCGGGCGGGGGCCGCCGCCGCCCGCACCCGCCGTCCGCGGACCAGCGCCAACGCGGCCACCGACGCGGCCAGGACCACCACCGCGCCACCGAGGACCAGGCCCCACCGCGCGCCGAGGTGCTCGGACACCCAGCCGATGAGCGGGGCGCCCAGCGGCGTGCCGCCGAGGAAGCAGGTGAAGTACAGCGCCATCACCCGGCCCCGCATCTGCGGGTCGGCGCCGAGCTGCACGAAGCTGTTGTTGGCGACGCTGAACACCAGGGCGGCCGCGCCGGTGGGCACCAGCAGGACGGCGAACGGCCAGGAGCCGGGCACCAGCCCGCAGGCCACGGTGAGCAGGCCGAACACCCCCGCGGAGACGAGCAGGAAGCGCTGTCGCGGCCGGGCGCTGCGGCGGGTCGACAGCAGCGCCCCGGCCAGCGAGCCCACCGCGAACAGCGTCGAGAGCAGGCCGAAGCCCTCCGCTCCCAGACCGAGGACCTCCCGGGCCATGAGCGCGATGGTCACCTGGAAGTTGAAGCCGAACGTGCCGATGACGAAGGCCAGGAGCATCGCCAGGCGCAGGTCGGGCCGGTGCCACGCGTAGGCCAGCCCCTCGCGGAGCTGGCCGCGGCCGCGCGCGACCGGGTCGCTGCGCCGCAGCTCGCCCGGCCGCATGGCCAGCAGCGCCGCGATCGTGAACGCGAAGGACGCCGCGTTGACGGCGAAGGCCGGCGCGGTGTCCCCGCCGGAGGCGCCGATGAGCAGGCCGGCGAGCGCGGGCCCGACCAGCCGGGCGCCGTTGAAGATCGTGGAGTTGAGCCCGACTGCGTTGGGCAGCAGCTCGCGGCCGACCATCTCCGACACGAACGCCTGGCGGACCGGGGCGTCGACGGCCGAGACCGACCCGAGGCCGGCCGCGAGCACGAACACGTGCCACAGCGCGACCGCGTCGGCGGCCACGAGGCCGGCCAGGACGAGCGCGAGCAGGCCCATCAGCACCTGGGTGAGGACCAGGACGCGGCGCTTGTCGTAGCGGTCGGCCAGGACCCCGCCGTAGAGGCTCAGCAGCAGCGTGGGCCCGAACTGCAGCGCCGTCACCAGGCCGAGGGCCACGCCGCTGTCGCCGGAGAGCTGCAGCACCAGCCAGTCCTGGCCGATCCGCTGCATCCACGTCCCGGTCAGGCTGACCAGGTTCGCCGACGCGTAGAGCCGGAAGTTGTGCACCCGCAGGGACCGGAAGGCGCCGCGCCCCGCCGCGGTCGGGTCAGCGGCCGTGGACCTCACCCACCGGCGAGCTCCTCCATGATCTCGGCGGCCTCGCGCAGCGTGGCCCGCTTCTCCGGCGTCAGCAGGTGCAGGCGGTTCGACAGCCACGCCTCGCGGGCCCGGGCCTCCTCGGTCAGCAGCTCCTCCGCGGCGTCGGTGAGGCCGATGACCACCTGCCGACCGTCGGTCGGGTGCGGGGTCCGGGTGACCAGGCCCCGGGCCTCGAGGGCGACGACGACGCGGGTCATCGACGGCGGCTGCACCCGCTCGTGCGCGGCGAGCTCCCCGGGGCTCATCGGCCCGTGCCGCTTGAGCGTGGACAGCGCCGCCAGGTGGGTGAGCGTGACGGAGGTGTCGACCCGCTGGTTGCGCAACCGTCGGGAGAACCGCATGACGGCCAGCCGGAGGTCGTGGGCGAGCGCCGCGGTGTCCAGCGTCGACCTCGTCACGCTCACCAGCGTACCCGGGTCGTTAGCAGTGCTCAGAACAGTTGCTGGAGCGGCTCCAGGGCGAAGTAGACGAGGAACAGCCCCGCGATGACCCACATCAGCGGGTGGATGCCGCGGGCCCGGCCGGTCACCGCCCGCAGCAGCACGTAGGTGACGACGCCGGCGCCGATGCCGTTGGTGATCGAGTAGGTGAACGGCATGAGCGCGATGGTGAGGAACGCCGGGATGACCAGGGTCATGTCGTCCCACTCGAGGGTGCGGATCTGGCTGATCATCAGCGCGCCGACGATCACCAGCGCCGGGGCCGCCGCCTCCGAGGGGACCACCTGGACCAGCGGCGTGAAGAACATGGCCACGAGGAACAGCGCGCCGGTGACGATGCTGGCCAGGCCCGTGCGGGCGCCGTCGGCCACCCCGGAGGCGGACTCGATGTAGGTCGTGTTCGACGAGACGCTGGCCGCGCCGCCGGCCGCGGCGGCCAGGGAGTCGACCAGCAGCACCGGCTGGGAGCCGGGCAGGTTGCGGTCCTCGTCGAGCAGCCCGCCCTCGGCGCCGACGGCGGTGACGGTGCCGACGGTGTCGAAGAAGTCCGCGATCATGATCGAGAACACGATGAGCAGCGCGGCGACGACGCCGATCCGCTCGAAGCCGCCGAACAGCGAGAACTGCCCGACGATCGACAGGTCGGGCGTGGCGACGACCGTGTCGGGCAGCGTGGGGACCTGCAGCGCCCAGCCCCGCGCGTTGGCCTCGGTGCCGTCGGGACCGATCCGCGGGCCGATGTCGGCCACCGCCTCCACGACGATCGCCAGCACGGTGGAGACGACGATGCCGATGAGCAGCGCCCCGCGGACCCGGCGGACGACCAGGACGGCGGTCAGCAGCAGCCCGATGACGAAGACCAGCAGCGGCCACCCGGCGAGCTGCCCGCCCACGCCGAAGCTGATCAGCGGCGCGCCCGGCCGGATCACGCCGGCGTCGGCCAGGCCGATGATGGTGAGGAAGAAGCCGATGCCGACCGCGATCGCGGTCTTCAGCTGCGGCGGGATCGCCTCGAACACCGCCCGCCGGAACCCGGTGAGCACCAGCACGGTGATGAGCAGGCCCTCGAGCACGACCAGGCCCATGATCTCCGGCCAGGACAGCTGGGTGGCGGCGAAGACGGCGACGATCGCGTTGATGCCCAGGCCGGTGGCCACCGCGAACGGGTAGCGGCCCACGACGCCCATGAGCACGGTGAGCGCGCCGGCGACCACCGCGGTGACCGCGGCGACGGCCCCGAAGGGCAGCGTGGCGCCGGTGACGTCGGCCCCCGACAGGATGATCGGGTTGAGCACCACGATGTAGGCCATCGTGAAGAAGGTGGTCAGCCCGCCGCGCACCTCGCGGCCGACCGTGCTGCGCCGGGCGCTGATGCCGAAGTAGCGGTCCAGCCCGTTGCGCGGCCGCAGCTGCGGGCCCTGGCTGCGCCGGGGCCGGGAGGGGGACGCCGCGACGTCGGCGGGCGTGTCGCCGGCGGTGCCGGACCTGGCGCCCGCCGCCGTGGTCGCGCCGGTGCTCCGGGACGGGCGGGACTTCTCGGGCATGCGGGCTCCTGCGGACTGCGGCTGCCGGGCGGTGAGCGGCGACAGCGTGCCACACGGCGGCGCGCGCTCCGCGCCGGTCGGCGTCGCGCGGCGCCTAGGGTCGGCGGCGTGCCCCGCCCGCTGAAGCCGGCCCCTCCCCCGCTGCGCGTCGACACCGCCCGCGTCGTCCTCGCCGGCACGGCGCTGTGGGCGGTCGCGCTCGTGGTCGTGCTGCTGCTCGGCGACCGGGTGGCGCGGGTGTGGACCTGGACCTGCGTGGCGGGGATCGTGCTGCCCTTCGTCGGGCTGGCGATCATGCGCTGGCAGGGCCAGCTCGGCCGGCGGGACCGCGACGAGCGGTAGCGCTCAGCCGGCCTGCAGCAGGCGCACCGTCGCCACGGCCAGCACCCGGGTGACCGCCGTCAGCTCGGTGAGGTCGACGTACTCCTCGTAGGAGTGCGCGTGCACGACGTCGCCGGGGCCGTAGTGCAGCGTCGGGACCCCCTCGGCGGCGTAGAGCCGCAGGTCGCTGCCGTAGGGCACGCCCCGCTCGCGGGGCGCGGTGCCGGTCAGGTCCTGCTGGGCCGAGGTCACGACGCGCCGCAGGGGCGCCCCGGCCGGGGTCCGCCCCGGCGCGAACTGCCCGCCGGGCCAGGTCACCTCCACCGGGTGGTCCCGCAGGAACGGGTGCCCGGCGCAGGCGGCGGCCAGGCGCTCCTCGACGGCGGCGCGCGCCTGCGCCGGGTCCTCGTCGAGGCGGACGCCCAGGCGTCCGGTGGCGGTGAGCGTGTCGGGCACGGTGCTCGCCCAGTCGCCGGCGACGACGGTGCCCACCGAGATGGTGTGCGCGATCGGGTACTCGGCCATCAGCGGGTCGACGGCGGCGTTGCGCTCGGCCTCCAGCTCGCGGAGCACGGCGTCGAGATGGGTGAAGTGCTCCACGGCGCTGCGGCCGGCCCAGCGGGCGCTGCCGTGCGCCGGCTCACCGGGGACGACCAGCTGGAAGGTCAGCGCCCCGCCGGCCGCGGTGGTGAGCGTGCCGCTCGTCGGCTCGGTGATGACGCACGCGTCGCCCCGGTGCCCGCGGGCCAGCGTCGCGAAGGCGCCCAGGCCGCCGTCCTCCTCGCCCCCGACCAGGTGCAGGGCCAGCCGGCCGGGCAGCCGCAGGCCACTGGCCAGCACCGCCTCGGCGACGGCGAGGTTCGCGGCCACCCCGGCCTTCATGTCGCACGCGCCGCGCCCGTACAGCCGCGGCCCGGCCACCCGCGGTGTCCAGGGGTCACCGGCCCACCGCCGCAGGTCGCCCGGGGGGACGACGTCGACGTGGCCCTGCAGCACCACCGTCGGCCCCGCGTCGTCCCCGGTGGCGGCCACCAACCCCCAGGACTCCCGCCGGGGCACCTCCGTGCCCGGGAACCCGGGCCGGGCGGCCAGTTCCGCGACGTCGATCCGCCAGTGGTCGACGGCCATCCCGGCGCGCGCGGTGCGGTCGGCCAGCAGGCCGAGCAGGTCGGACTCGGCGTCGCTGCCGGTGACGCTGGGCACGCGCATCAGGTCGGCCAGCGTGCGGTGCAGCGCCGGGACGTCGAGCACGTCGAGGACGGCCTGCTCGGCAGGGCCGAGCCCGCCCGGCCGCCCGGGCTCCGCGGCGGCGGCCTGCACCCAGGAACTCGTCAGCGTCACGGCCCCTCCTCTTCTCGAAGGTGCGAGATGCAGACGCTAGGGAGCCGCAACCGACGGTGGAAGGCCCTTCCGCTGCGTCGTGCCTACGATCCGTTGCGTCGATGCCCGTCTGGACGCAACGGAGGACCGCGGTGGACGACCTGGACCGGGCAATCGTGCAACGGCTCCTCCGGGACGCACGGGCCACCTACGGTCGCATCGGGGCGGAGGTGTCCCTGAGCGCGCCCGCCGTCAAGCGCCGGGTCGACCGGCTGGTGCGCAGCGGCGCCGTCCGGGGGTTCACCGCCGTGCTCGACCCCGCCGTCCTCGAGTGGGACGTCGAGGCCTACGTCTGGGTGTACTGCGAGGGCGCTCCCGACCCCGAGGAGGTGCGCCGCCAGCTCGAGGACGTGCCCGAGGTGGTCCAGGCGACGACGATCTCGGGCACCGCCGACGTCGTGGTGCGCCTGCAGGCACGCGACACCGGCGAGCTCGAGCGCGCCGTCCGCCGGCTGCGGGCGCTGCCCACCGTCGCGCGGACCGAGAGCGCGGTGGTCCTCTCGCGGCTCATCGACCGGCCGCGGACCTAGGGAGGCCGGGCGCCCCTAGTTGTACTGACCGGGAAGGTTGGTCAGGCGGCTCATGGGCGGGTGACCGCCAATGCCGGTGTGGGGCCGATGGTGGTTGTAGGTGTGCAGCCAACCAGGAAAGGCCGCCCGGCGGTCGGCCTCGCTGGTGAACAGTTGGGCGAAGGCCCACTCGGCGGTCATGGTGCGGTGAAAGCGTTCGACCTTGCCGTTGGTCTGCGGCCGGTAGGGCCGGGTGCGCTTGGGCGTGAGGTCTAGCTCGCTGCAGGCGATGGCCCAGTCGCGGCTGCGGTAGCAGCCGCCGTTGTCGGTGAGCACCCGGCGGGCGGTGATGCCGTGGGCGGCGAACCAGGCCACTGCTGGGCGCAGCACCGCGGTGGCGGTCGCGCCGGTCTCGTCGTCGTGGATCTCGGCGTAGGCGGTTCGGGAGTGGTCGTCGAGGACGACATGGACGAAGGCGTGGCGCATCAACGGCTGCCCGTGCCGGCTGCGCGCTCGGCCGCGGTCGGCGACCCGATTGCTCCAGCCCTGTTCCCGGCCGAGAAAGCGCCAGCCGCCGCCGGCGGGGATGTTGCCCAGCTTCTTCACATCGGCGTGCAGCAACTCGCCGGGTGCGGGGTGTTCGTAGCGGACCAGCTGCCGCGCGCGGCGCTCGAGCCGGGACAGCCGGCTGATGCCGCAGCGGCGTAACACCGCGCCGGCGGTGGCCGGCGCCACGCCGGTCTCGGCGGCCAGCCGGTGCGCGCCCCAGCGCTTGCGCAGCCGCAGCGACACGATCCGCTTCGTCCTCGTCGGGTCGGTCTTGGTCGGGCTGGTGTGGGGCCGGCTGGAGCGATCGGCCATGCCGGTGGCGCCCTCGGTGCGGTAGCGGTCGGCCCAGCGCCGGGCGGTGGTCGCCGAGACACCGAAGCGCTCGGCGGCCCGGGTCGCCGGCCACTTCTCCTCGACGATGAGTCGGGCCATCCGCAGCCGCTGGCGCGGGGTCAGCGCGGCATTAGCGTGGAGCACGAGGACCTCCGGTGTCGTGGCAGTGGTCGCCTTCAGCAGCTCCACTCCACGCCCGGAGGTCCTCCCTCACAAGATCCGTCAATCAGATCCCGTGATCGCACGCCCCCGACCAACGTCTCCGGTCAGTACACCTAGTCGGTGAGGACGTCGAAGTCGGCGGTGTCGTAGCGGGCCGACGTCACGACCTCCGCGGGCTCGCCGGCGGCGAGAGTGGCCTGGCTGTGCGCGCCGCAGCCGTAGTCGACGGCGACCACGCGCCCGTCGGCCGGGGAGTACTCGTTGCCGCAGGCGCCCAGCAGCGTGCGCAGCGAGCCGGCCAGCGGGAGGAAGAAGCCGCAGGTGCCGCAGGGTCCGGGCGCCTGCCGGGCCATGGGGGCACGGGGGCCGAAGTCGCCGCCCAGCCAGCGGGCGGCGGCCGTGGCGCGCCCCTCGGCCGACATCACCCGCTCGCGGCCCAGACCGATCTCGGCGGCCAGCGCCTGCCCCTCCGGGTCGCTCGCCGCGTCGTCCTCGGCGGTGTAGGAGGGCACCAGGCGGGGGTCGTCCTCGGTGGCCGGCAGCACGTCGCCGACCGACAGGTCGCCGGGGCGCAGCCGCTCGTGCCACGGCACCCACGCCGGGGCCAGCAGCGCGGCGTCGCCGGGCAGCAGCACGACCTCGTCGACGGTGACCCGGTCGCTGCCCGGGACGGCGGCCAGCGTGACCGCCCAGTGCCAGCCGACGTAGCCGGGCAGTCGGCTGGCGAAGGAGTGGGTGACCACGGCGCCGAGCGTGCCGGGGTCGACGCCCGCGGCCGGTGTGCCCAGCGGCTCCGCGGTGACGCCGAGGTGCTCGCCGACCAGGCCGGGGTCGCCGGCGGTCTCCTCGGCCGCGGCGCGGGCCGGGTCGACGGCGGCGGTCAGCACGTCGCTGCCCGCGGGGGCGGTCTCGGGGTCCGGGTGCACCGGGCCATCGTCCCAGACGGCGGGGCGCCGGCCGACCCGGCCGCCGGGGTGATCACGTGTGCCCCGGACTGCCAGGGAGGTACGGCACCATGGGGACGTGCCGTCCTCGCGCCCGCCCGGGTCCCGCCGGGGTCCGCTGCGCCGGGCGCGGTCCGGGGCGGTCCCGCCCGACCGCACCGACCCCGACCGGATGGACACCGCGCCGCTCGACCTGCCCGGGCCGGTGACGCAGCCGCCGGCCGGCTACGGCCCGCCGCCGTTGTACGGCCCCCCGCCCGGCTACGGCCCGCCGCCGTACCCGCCACCGCCCGGGTACGGCCCGCCACTGAACGGGTACGGGCAGCCGGCCCTGCCCCCGGCGCCGCCTCCGACCCCGGCGCCGCCGCCCGCGGCCGAGCCCGCCGCCGAGCCGCGGGTCACGGTCACCCGGGTCGCCGTGGCCCGCAGCCGCGAACTGACCCGTGCCGGGGTCGCCCGCGTGCGGGCCGCCAGCCGCGCCGACGGTGCCGGGGACAGCGGGCTGAGCCAGCTGCTCTGGGTCAACGCCCTGCACATGGCCGGCGACGCCCTGGTCGCGGTCTCGCTGGCCGGCACGCTGTTCTTCGCCGCCGCCTCCGACGCCCAGCGCGGCAACGTGGCCCTCTACCTGCTGGTGACGATGGCGCCGTTCGCCGTGGTCGCGCCGGTCATCGGCCCGCTGCTCGACCGGCTGCAGCGGGGCCGCCGCTGGGCACTCGGCGCGGCCTCCTTCGGCCGGGCGGCCCTGGCGCTGGTCATGGCCGCGCACCACGACGACCTGTGGCTCTACCCCGCGGCGCTCGGTGTCCTCGTGCTCTCGAAGGCGCACAACGTGCTGCGCGCCGCCGTCGTCCCCCGGGTGCTGCCCGGCGCGATGTCGCTGACCTCCGCCAACGCCCGGCTGTCGGTGTTCGGCCTGGTCACCGCGGGCGTCTTCGGTGCTCTCGGCGCGGGCATCGCGTGGGCGTTCGGCTTCCCGCCGCTGCTGTGGGTCATCGCCCTCGTGTTCACCGTCACCGGGGTGCTGGCGGTGCGGCTGCCCCGCCACGTCGACGTCCCCACCGGCGAGCAGCCCGCCGACGTGCTGAGCACCGGCGAGGTGCCGGTCACCGGCCGGCGGCGCCGCCCGGTCAACCCGCACGTGGTGCTGGCGCTGCGGGCCAACGCGGCGCTGCGCGGGCTGGGCGGCTTCCTGACCATCTTCTCGGCGTTCCTCGTGCAGGCCACCGTCGAGGGCGGCTGGGAGTCCACCCTGGCGCTCGGTGCCATCGCCGGGGCCGCCGGCGCCGGCAGCGTGCTGGGCACCGGCATCGGGTCCCGGCTGCACGCCGCCGACCCCGACCGGGTGGTGGTCTGGTCGGCCGGCGCGGCCGCGGCGGTCACCGTGCTCGCCGCGGTCTTCTTCGGCCTGGCGACGGCGGCCGCGGTCGCCGGTGTCGCGGCGGTCGCCAACGCGCTGGGCAAGTCGGCGCTCGACGCGATCATCCAGCGCGAGGTGCCCGAGAGCCTGCGCGCGTCGGCGTTCGCCCGCTCCGAGACGGTGCTGCAGCTGGCCTGGGTGGTCGGCGGCGCCATCGGCATCGCGCTGCCGCCCATCGGCTGGCTCGGCTTCACCGTCGCCGCGGCGCTGCTCGTGCTCGCCGTCGGCCTGGTGCTCTGGACCCCGCGCCGCCGCTGGGCCGCGGTCGACCCCGGGGCGCCCACCGTCCCCGGCGTGCCCACCGCCCCCGGCGCGCCCGCGCCCGACGCCCCGACCGTGCCGGAGGCACCCCGCCTGTGAGGACGTCCCCCCGCGCCGCCGCTGTCCTGCTCGCCGGCGCGCTCCCCGCCGTGCTGGCCGGGTGCGGCTCGTCGGCGGCCGGCGACCCGCCCGACGTCAGGGTCAGCGCCGGGCCGCAGGAGGTCGCCGTCCGGCCCACGCAGTACTGCGCCGAGGGCCAGGGCCAGGCCTACCGGGCGACGCCGCCGATCATCGAGGTCTCCCCCGACACCACGATCACCCTCACCGTGCCCGACGACGTCGCGGCCAACGGCTGGTCGGTGCAGGTCTTCGACCAGACGCTGGAGGAGAAGCTCGGCGAGGTCGACGTCGAGACCGGGACGACCGAGTTCGACGGCATCAACAGCTCCGACGTCGTCCCGCCGGCGTTCTACCTCGTCGTCGTCGAGGACCGGCACGGCGAGTGCCTGCTCACCGGGTCCTGGCCGATCGGCTTCCTGCGCGCCGGTGGGGACCTCGGGGAGCCGACCCCGACGACGCCGTCGGCGACGCCTGCGGGCTGACCCGCCGGTCAGGCCTCCAGGTCGCCGGCGACCGCCCGCAGCACCGCCGCGACCTTGCGCGACTCTGCGCGGTCGGGATGGCGGCCACGACGCAGGGAGTTCGAGACGTCGTCGAGCAGCTTGATGAGGTCCTCGATGATCGGGACCAGCTCGTCGGGCTTCTTCCGCCGCGACTCGGCCACCTTCGCCGCCACCGACGGCAGCGGGTCGAGGACGCGGACCTGCAGCGCCTGGTCGCCCCGGCGACCGGCGACGATGCCGAACTCCACCCGCTGGCCGGGCTTGAGCTCGGCCGTGCCGGCGGGCAGGGCGTCCTTGTGCACGAAGACGTCGGGCCCGTCCTCGCGCGAGAGGAAGCCGAACCCCTTCTCGGGGTTGAACCACTTGACTCTGCCGGTGGGCACGCTGGATCCCTCGGTCGCTCGGGGGTGGTCCGGCCGGGCGGCCGGCGGACGGCGTTGCTGCCTGTCCCAGGTTAGCCGCCCCGCGCCCCTAGCCTGGCCGGGTGCCACCCGCCGACGGTCCGCCCGGCCACCCGGACTACCGGTTCACCCTCGCCAACGAGCGCACGCTGCTGGCCTGGCTGCGCACCGGCCTGGCGCTGGTCGCCGGGGGCGTGGCGGTGGCCTCCTACGTGCCCTCCCTCGGCACGGCGTGGGGTGGCGGCGCGGTCGGCCTGGCGCTGGTCGCCACCGGGCTGGGCACCGCGCTGGCCGGCTACGCGCGCTGGCGCGGCAACGAGCGGGCCATCGCCGCGGACCGTCCGCTGCCGGCCGGACCGGCCACCACGGCCCTGACCGTCGGGGTGGTGCTGGTGGTGCTGGTCGTCGGCGTGCTGCTCGGGGTCGAGGTCACCGGCGGGTGAGCGGTCCGGAGACCCAGCCGCAGCGGGCCCGGCTGGCGTGGCAGCGCACCGGTCTGGGGCTGCTGGCGGTCGCGGGACTGCTCGGCCACCACGGGCTGCGGTCGGGCGCGGTGGTCCCCTTCGTGACGGCCGCGGTGGCCGGGCTCTGCGGGCTCGCCGTGCTGGTCGGCCTGGCGCCGTGGCGGGCCCAGGCGCTGGACCGGGCACCGGCGACGGCCCCGGTGCCCGTGGCCCTGGTCAGTGCGGCGGTGGTGGTCACGGCCCTGGCCGCCGCCGCGGGCGTGCTCAGCCGCTGACGACCTCCGGGTCGAGGACGCCGAGGCGGCCGAGCAGGTCGAGGAAGACGACGGCGAAGTCGTTGTCGGCGACCTCCTGCCGGACGGTGGTCCAGTCGACCTGCTCGCGCAGCGCCCGCGCCACCGGGAACAGCCGGGAGAAGTCGCAGTAGTGCTCGTCGAGCGTCATGAGCTTGGTGACCAGGATGTCGGTGGCCGCGAGCACCGGCATGTGCACGGACAGCACCGCCCGGTCCTCGGCGCGCTCGATGAGGTCGCTCTCCACCGGCCGGCCGCAGGTGCGCCACAGGACGTCGACGAACGACTGGCCCTGCACGACCTTGGTGAGCCAGTCCTCGGCCGGGTCCTGCACCTGCAGGCCGGCGTCGTGCAGGACCTTGGCCGTCCGCTCGGCCTCGGCGGCGGGGACGAGGAAGTCGGCGTCGTGGTCGGGCTCGGGGGCGCCGCGCACCCAGGCCGCGTAGCCGCCGCACAGGGCGAAGGGCACGCCGCCCTCCTTGAGGGCCACGGCGACGCGCTTGAGGAGGTCACGGATCTCGTCGCGGTCGGATGGCTGCACGCGCGTGCAGCTACCCGGGCGCGGGCATGGCACTCCTCGTGCGCATCGCCACCTTCAACATCCTGCACGGCCGCACCCCGGAGGACGACCGGGTCGACGTCGACCGGCTGGCCTCGGCCGTCAAGACGCTCGACGCCGACGTCCTCGGGCTGCAGGAGGTCGACCGCGACCAGCCCCGCTCGATGAACGCCGACCTCACGGCCGTGGCCGCCGAGGCGATGGGCGCCGTCGACTCGCAGTTCGTCGCCGCGCTGTCGGGCACGCCCGGCGGCACCTGGATGGCGGCGACCGGCGACGAGCAGCCGGGTGCCGCGAGCTACGGCATCGCGCTGCTCTCGCGCCACCCGGTGGTGTCGTGGCGGGTGGTGCGGCTGCCGGCGCTGCCCGGGCGGGTGCCGGTGTGGTTCCGCGGGGCGCGGCAGCCGAAGCTGGTCAGCGAGGAGCCGCGGGTGGCCGTCGCGGCCGTCCTCGACGGCCCGCACGGTCAGTTCACCGTCGCCTGCACGCACCTGTCGTTCGTGCCGTACTGGAACTCCGTGCAGCTGCGCCGGCTGGTGCGGGCGCTGCGGGGCACGCGGGAGCCGCTGGTCGTGATGGGCGACCTCAACATGGAGCCGCGCAAGGCCACCCTGGTGAGCGGGCTGCGGCCCCTCGCCCGGGGGTCGACCTTCCCGGCGGAGGAGCCGACCCGCCAGCTCGACCACGTGCTGGTCCGCGGCCGGCTGGCCGCCACCGGCCCGGCCGAGGCGGTGCGGCTGCCCCTGTCGGACCACCGGGCCCTCGTCGTCGACGTCGAGCCGACCTGACCCGGCCGGCGCCCGTGCCACCGGCCCGGGCGGCCGGTGACACGCGCCGCGGTCAGCGGCGCCGGTTCTCGGGGAGCTGCACCCCGGCGCGGTTGGGCTTGTCGGTGGGGTGCGCGTAGCGGATGCGCTCGGGCGGCAGCGGGAAGCTGTGGTCCTCGCCGAACGGGGACAGCGGACCGGCCATCTCGCCGAGGAACTCGGTCACCGGCGGGCCGGCGTTCTCCGACTGCCCCCAGGTCGGCTCGACCAGGTGGGCGTGCTTCTCCTTGCGCTTGGCCATCTCGCCTCCGTGCTCGGGCGCACCCCGGGGTGCGCGTTCGGCGCCATCCTCTCGCGCGCCTGCTCCTACCCGCACGAGGCCCGCCTGCGACACGGGTTCAGCGGGGACGGCGGGCGGCCCGGGCACCGTAGAGCGTCGGCAGCCCCTCCGCGGTGAGCACCCACTGCCCGCTGCCCACCGGCGCCGCCCGCACCTCCCCGCCGTCGAGGCCCTGCACCTGGCGGGTCCGCCACACCGAGGTGCTCACCAGGGTCAGCCGCACCGGCTCGTCGTCGGGGTCCCACTCGTCGTAGCCCTCCGGCTCGAAGGCGACGATCGCCGGGCCGGCGATGCGCAGCAGCCCCCGCTGCCACGGGACGGCGGCCAGCGCCCGCCGCCAGCGCAGCGCCCGGGCCAGCGCGCCCAGGCCCGCGGCGGCGGCGACGAGCCCGCCGAGGACCAGCCCGACCACCACGAGCCCGGCCAGCGGCAGCGGCCGGCCCCGGTCCTCGGCCAGGCTGACCGCCACCGCGCCGAGCAGGACGGCGAGGACGACGGCGATCACTCCCCCGGCCAGCCACCGCAGGGCGCCGGCGCGGTAGCCCTCGAGCGCGGCGCGGGTGTGCGGGTCGTCGGCGGCCGGTTGCACGCCTCCCATGCTGGCACCCGCGGCCTCGGGGGCGGCACCTGCGCGGCGGACGTAACGTGGTCCGGATGCCTGCCGACCGTCCCGCCACGCTGTCCGCGTGGCTGCGCACCCGCAGCGACGCCCAGCTGGCGGAGCTGCTGGCCGCCCGTCCCGACGTGGCCCGGCCCGCGCCGTCGGACGTCGTCGCCCTGGCCGGCCGGCTGGCGGTGCCGGTGTCGGTGGACCGGGCGCTCGACGACCTCGACGCCGCCACGCTGCAGGTGCTCGACGTCGTGCTGCTCGCGCCCACCGACGGGCTGGAGGCCGCGGAGGTCGCCGCGTCCCTGCCCGGGCTGCCCGAGGACGTCGTCGCCGCGGCGGTCGAGCGGCTGACCACGCGGGCGCTGCTGTGGGGCGACGAGGTCCTGCACGCCCCCGACCAGGTGCGCCGCGCCGTCCGGTATCCCGCCGGGCTCGGCCGTCGCGCCGCCGAGCTGCGGGTGTCGCTGCCGGCCGACCTGCCCGCCGCGGTGGGCGCGCTCGACCCCGCCGAGCGCCAGGTGCTCGAGCGGCTGGCCGGTGATCGCCCGGTGGGTCACCTGCCCGACACCGGCGGCGCCGCGGGCTCCCCCGCGCGGCGGCTGCTGCAGGCGGGGCTGCTGGCGCGCATCGACGCGCTCAACGTGGAGCTGCCGCGCGAGATCGGCCTGCTGCTGCGCGGCGACCTGCCCTACGGCCCGCCGCGCCTCGAGCCGCGGCCCGCCGTCGCCGAGCGGGACCGGGCCGCCGTCGACCGGCAGGCCGCCGGTGCCGCGCTGGAGGCGGTCGGGCGGGTCGGTGAGCTGCTGGCCGTGCTCGAGGAGGAGCCGGCCGGGCTGCTGCGCAGCGGTGGCGTCGCCGTCCGCGACCGCAAGCGGCTGGCCCGGGCCCTGTCGGTGTCCGAGTCCGACGCCGCCTGGCTGCTGGAGCTGGCCTTCGCCGCCGGCCTGCTCGACGTCGGCGGCCCGCACCGCGACGAGTGGCTCCCCACCCGCGGCTACGACGTCTGGCGCGAGCAGCCGCTCCCCGACCGGTGGGCGTCGCTGGCCGCGGGCTGGCTGGACAGCATGCGGCTGCCCTCGCTGGTCGGCCAGCGCGACGTGGCGGGCAAGGCGGTCAACCCGCTGTCCCCCGACCTGGTGCGGCACACCGCGCCGGCGATCCGCCGCGCGGCGCTGGCCGCGCTGGCCGCCTCCCCGCCGGGCTCGGGGCTGGCACCCGACGACCTGGTGGCGCTGCTGCGCTGGCGGACGCCGCGGCGCGCCGACCGGCTCGCGCCGGTACCGGACATGCTCGCCGAGGCGGCGCGGATCGGCGTGCTGGTGGGCGGGGTGCTCTCCTCGGGCGGCCGGGGGCTGCTGGCCGGCGGTGAGGAGGGGGCCGCCGACGGCGTGCAGGGCCTGCTGCCCGAGCCGGTCGACCACGTGCTCGCCCAGCCCGACCTCACGCTGGTCGCGCCCGGGCCGCTGGTGGCCGGGCTCGCCGACACGCTGTCGGTGGTCGCCGACGTCGAGTCCTCGGGCGGGGCGACGGTGTTCCGGGTGTCGGAGTCCTCGGTGCGGCGGGCGCTGGACGCCGGGTGGTCGGCCACCGACCTGCACGAGTTCTTCTCCCGCGCCTCCCGCACGCCGGTGCCGCAGGCGCTGGACTACCTGGTCGACGACGTCGCCCGGCAGCACGGCCGGCTGCGGGTGGGCTCGATCGAGTGCTACGTGCGCTCCGACGACCACGGCCTGCTCTCCCAGGTGCTCGGCGACCGGCGCACCGCGGCCGCGGAACTGCGCCGGCTGGCGCCGGGCGTGCTGGTCAGCGGGCTCGGCGCCGACGAGGTGCTCACCGTGCTGCGGGGCGCCGGGTACGCCCCCGCCGGGGAGTCGCCGGGCGGCGCGGTGCTCACCCGCCCGCCGGCCCGGCCCCGCGCGGCCGGCCGTCGTCCCGGACCGCCGCCGTCGGCCGCGGCCCGGCCCCTCACCGAGGCGGAGGCCGCGGCGACCGTGCGGGAGATCCGGGCCGGGGACGCCGCGCTGGCCGCCCGCCCGTCCGCGCCCGTGCGGCAGGTCCCGGGGGTCACCACCGCCGGGACGCTGGAGCTGCTCTCCCGCGCGATCCGCGACGGCGTGCCGGTGTGGCTGGGCTACGTCGACGCGCAGGGCAGCGGCAGCCAGCGCGTGGTCCAGCCGGTGTCACTGGCCGGTGGTTTCCTCCAGGGCTGGGACGAGCGCCGCCAGGAGAACCGCACCTTCGCGGTGCACCGGATCACCTCGGTGGCGCTGGCCGACGAGGAAGCAGCGGCCGCCGGCAACGGTTGACCAGACAGACGCCCGCCGAGGAGAGGCCCCCCATCCCGTGAACGACGGACCCCTCATCGTCCAGTCGGACAAGACCCTGCTGCTCGAGGTCGACCACCCGCAGGCCCGCGACTGCCGCGCGGCCATCGCGCCGTTCGCCGAGCTCGAGCGCTCCCCCGAGCACGTGCACACCTACCGGGTCACCCCGCTCGCGCTGTGGAACGCGCGCGCCGCCGGGCACGACGCCGAGCAGGTCGTCGACGCGCTGGTGCGCTTCTCGCGCTACCCGGTGCCGCACGCGCTGCTGGTCGACGTCGCCGACACGATGGACCGCTTCGGCCGGCTGACGCTGGTCAACAACCCGGTGCACGGCCTGGTGCTCACCACCACCGACCGCGCGGTGCTCGAGGAGGTCGTCCGCTCCAAGCGGGTGGCGCCGATGCTCGGGGCGCGGATCGACCCCGACACCGTCGTCGTGCACCCCTCCGAGCGCGGCCGGCTCAAGCAGGCGCTGCTCAAGGTGGGCTGGCCGGCCGAGGACCTCGCCGGCTACGTCGACGGGCAGGCGCACCCGATCGAGCTGGCCCAGGAGGGCTGGCACCTGCGCGACTACCAGCGGGAGGCCGTCGAGGGCTTCTGGGCCGGCGGCTCGGGCGTCGTCGTCCTGCCCTGTGGTGCGGGCAAGACGCTGGTCGGGGCCGCGGCGATGGCCGAGGCCAAGGCGACCACGCTGATCCTGGTGACCAACACCGTCTCGGGGCGGCAGTGGAAGCGCGAGCTGATCGCGCGCACGTCGCTCACCGAGGAGGAGATCGGCGAGTACTCCGGGGAGCGCAAGGAGATCCGCCCGGTCACCATCGCGACCTACCAGGTGATGACCACCCGCCGGAAGGGCGAGTACCGCCACCTGGACCTCTTCGACGCCCAGGACTGGGGCCTGATCGTCTACGACGAGGTGCACCTGCTGCCGGCGCCGATCTTCCGGCTGACCGCCGACCTGCAGTCCCGCCGGCGGTTGGGGCTGACGGCGACGCTGGTCCGCGAGGACGGCCGCGAGGACGACGTCTTCTCGCTCATCGGGCCCAAGCGCTACGACGCGCCGTGGAAGGACATCGAGTCGCAGGGCTACATCGCCCCGGCCGAGTGCGTCGAGGTGCGGGTCGGCCTCGACGACGAGGAGCGGATGACCTACGCGGTCGCCGAGCCCGAGGAGCGGTACCGGATCGCGGCCACCGCGTCGTCGAAGCTGCCGGTGATCCGGCGGGTGCTCGAGCGGCACCCCGACGAGCAGAAGCTGGTGATCGGGGCCTACCTCGACCAGCTCGAGGAGCTCGGCCGGGCACTCGACGCGCCGGTGATCCAGGGCTCGACCACCAACCGGGAGCGGGAGAAGCTCTTCGACGCCTTCCGGCGCGGGGAGGTCCGGACGCTGGTGGTCTCCAAGGTCGCCAACTTCTCCATCGACCTGCCCGAGGCCGCCGTCGCCGTGCAGGTGTCGGGGACGTTCGGCTCGCGGCAGGAGGAGGCCCAGCGGCTGGGCCGGGTGCTGCGCCCCAAGGCCGACGGCCGGCAGGCGCACTTCTACACGGTGGTCAGCCGCGACACCCTCGACGCCGAGTACGCCGCGCACCGGCAGCGGTTCCTCGCCGAGCAGGGCTACGCGTACACGATCGTCGACGCCGCCGACCTGGCCGGTCCGGGCGAGGTCAACGGCCCGGACTGGGTGGACGAGCCCGCCGACTAGCGCTGTTCCTCCCGCGGCCCCCTGGTCCTCGTGACCCGGGGGCCGCGGCCGTCTCAGCCGGCCGTGAGCCGGTCGACCGTGCCGACCGGGACGATGCCCTCCGCCCGGGCCCGCGCCGCGGCGTCGACGGAGACGAAGGCGTCGGCCTGCAGGCGGGTGACGGCCAGGTACTCGGCGACGGTGGTCGACTCGAGGCCGTGCTCGACGGCCAGGCGCCAGGCGACCCGGCGGGGCGGGACACCCGGTCGCCCAGCAGCCGGATGCGGATGCCGGTCATCGCCTCGTGGCGGTCGAGGGCGGTGGCCTCGTCGAGCTCGCCGCGCCGCACGGCGGCGAGGAGCAGGTCGAGGGCCTGCGAGCGCAGCACCTGCGGCGCCACCAACTGGTGTGCGAGTGCCAGGTCGAGGCGCTCGGTCACCAGGTGCAGCAGGGTGGGCGCGTCGATCACGAAGCGCGTCATGCCGGCCGCGTCAGTCCTCGGTCAGCTCGTGCAGGACGTCGGCGGCGTCGGCGTTGCCCTCCTCGGCCAGCCGCCGCACCTCGGCGAGGTCGCTCAGCTCGCTGGCCCGCTGCACCAGCTCGTCGACGGCGTCGCGGTTGCCGAGGTCGGCCAGCCGCCGCAGCTCCGCCAGGTCGCCCCGCTCGCCGGCGAGCTCGATGAGCTCGCCGGCCGCGTCGCGGTCCCCCATCGCCGCGCGCTCGCGGAGCGCGGCGTACTCGGGCTCGGTCATGGCGGGAGGATCCCACCGCGGCCGGCCCGGCGGGGGCCCTGACGTCAGTCCCCGCCCGGGAAGTGGTCGTCCATGATGTGGAGAGCGTCGAGGACCGGGTCGCGTTCGCTGCGGCGGTCCCGCTCCGGCCCCACCTCCTGCCAGAGAGCGGGCAGACGATCCCGGGACCGGGCGCGCCACCTACGGGGCCGGCGGCGTCCACCTCCGGTGAGCACCCGGACCGCGGCCGCCGACAGGAGCTCGTCGACCCGGTCGTGCAGCCACGACCCGGTGCCCGGGCGCGCGGCGACCTCCATGATGCGCCGGTACGTCGCGTCGTCCGTGTCCAGCACGGCGCGGGCCAGGTCCGGCTCGTCCCGGAGCCAGAGCATCTCGGCGATGTCCTCGCGGCTGGCGATGATCACGCTGTGGACCATCGGCTCGACCGCCCGGTCCTGAAGCCGGTCACCCGTCAGTAGGGCGGTGGGGTGGTGGCGGCGGTGAGGCCGGACGGGGTGGTGACGGTGAGGGTGCCGTCGGCGGCGAGGGTGTGTCGCCAGCCGGGGGCCTGGTGCTTGCCGCGGTGGTGGCCGGTGCAGTAGCCGGTGAGGTTGGCCGCGGTGGTGGGCCCGGCCGGCCAGGGAACGCTGTGGTCGAGGTCGCCGGCGCGGGGGACGGGGCGGCGGCAGCCGGGGAAGCGGCAGCGGCGGTCGCGGGCGCGGACGTGCCGGTCCAGCGCGGCGCTCGGCCGGTAGCCGGGGCTGGCGGCAGGGGCGGCCAGGCCGGTGCCGGTGCGGGCGGCGCGGTGCAGGGCGGGCAGGTCGGTGAGGGCCAGCAGCGCGCCGCCGGCCGCGTGGGTGAGCGCGAGGCGGGGCCGGTCGGCCAGCCCGCCCCCGCTGGTGGCGGCGAGCAGGGCGGCGAGGTCGGCGCGGGCGGTGTCGGTGGCCGCGGCCAGCTGGGTGAGGACGTCGGGTGCGGCGGTGATCCGGCCGGCGGAGCCGGCGGCCCAGGTGGCCTCGTCGGCGGCGTCGGCGCGCTGCGCGGTGGCCACCGTGCGGCGGGCGTGGCCCAGGGCCCGCTCGAGCCCCAGCAGGGCGGTGCTCGCCTGGTCGACGGCGTGGTCGGCGCGCGCCCACCAGCCATCGGGACTTGGGGTGTCGCCGGGGTCGGGAGACGTGTGGGGTGGCGGGTCGTCGCCGGAGTCCGGTGGCGGGCCGTAGAGGCAGTCAGGTGGCTCGTCGTCGACGTAGCAGGGTGGTGGTTCGGCGTCGAACTCCCCGGCCAGCACGCGGCGTTCCATCCGCGCCCACCAGGCCTCCAGCTCGGCCTGCTCGCGGGCCTCCCAGCCCAGGACGTCGTCCCCGCCGGAGGCCGGCTGCGGGTCGCTCACCTCGGCACCCTCCGACGCGGCCTGGGCGGGCTCGGTGTCAGTCGCGATGGCGTCGGTCCCGGCGGTGCCGGTGGTGGCGTCGGCCCGGTGGCCGGTGAGGGCGGCCAGCAGCGCCCGGACCAGCTCGGCCGGCACCACCTGCCCGTCGACCTCACAGGCGGCGTCCCCGCCCAGCAGCGCCCCCACCGGGGCGACCACGGTCAGGGTGACCTGCACCGGTGGCAGCCCGGTCTCCCCGGGGCGCAGCACCAGGTCCAGCAGGCAGTCGGCCATCTTCTGCCCGCGGGTGCGCCCATCGGCCGGATCGGCGGGCAGCGCGTCGGCACAGGCCCCCAGCGCGGCGAGCAGTGCGGCCGCCTCGGGGGTGGTCAGCAGCGCCGAGACCACGCTCATCCCGTCGGTGCGGTCGGGGCGGGCATCCACGCCACGCCGGCGCACTGCGCGGAGCAGGTCGTCGGCGGCGGTGCGGGCGGTGCGCTTGAGCAGCTCCCGGCGGGCCTTGTCGCCCAGCTGCGCCGGGGTGGTGTGCCGCTGCGCCGCCCAGGCGAGCAGATCCCGCTCCAGCTGCGTACGAACGGTGTCGTCGGTGATCGGGGCGACCTTGTCGATCAGCGGCCCCAGGTGCCCCACGTGCAGCGCCCCCGATTCCAGTGCGGTCAGCGTGCCCGGCAGTCGGTGCACCAGGATCAGCGACCGCTCCAGCAGCGCCTGCGCCGCCTGGGCCGACACCGCCAGCGCGACCGCCAGCTCGTCGGTGGCCCACTCGCTCACCGGCCGCAGCACCTCGGCCCGCGCCGCCCACCGGTCGGCGGCCATCGCCCCCGGCGAGCCCGGCGGCCGATCGGCCGACGCCGGCCGGGACGCGGCGAACGCGGCCACCGCCCGCGCCCGCAGCGCGGCCTGCCGGGCGATCTCCCGGTCGGCGGCCTGCACCGCGCCCAGCGGCCCCGACGCCCACCCCACCAGGGGTGGTTCGTCGACCGCCAGGACTCCCGCCACGTGATCGATCACATGTTCGATTAGGGGGTCGCACAAGGCGTAGAGCCGAGAACGTGCAGGTCAGCGCTTCGCGGCCAGGGAGCGATCGGCGCGGACCCCACCGCGACCGGCGGGCTCCAGAACCAGAACGGTCAGCCCGTCGCCGGACCAGGAACAGCCCTGACCAGCGCCGAGACGAACGACCAGCCTGCCGCCACCGGCCCCGTCGTCCTATCGTCCTCGGGTGACCACGAAGGACCTCCAGGAACTCGTCCGGCGACGGCTGTGGGAGCTGGGCGGGTCGGTGGTCGAGGCCTCCCGCCGGGCCCGCGGCGCCGTCGCGCCGGAGGTGCTCGAACGGATCGCGCACACCCGCGGCTGGGCCCTGATCAGCCCTTGGATGGCCGCCCACCTCGCCCGCGCGCTCGACGTCCCGGAGAACCGGGTGCGGCGCGCGGCCGGCCTGCCCGAGGTCCCCGACCCGCGGGCGGACGTGCCCACCGGACCGCACCTGCGGCTCGTCCACGGCGAGGGGCGCGCCTCCGGCTGACCGTGACCGCCACGACGGGACGGACCGGTCCGACCGGCGTGTGAGGCGCACCACCCCGCCGTCGGTCGCCACGACGAAGACGCAGGTCAGACGCGTACGGACCGGCCCGTATACGTGGTCGCACGGGAGGCGCGCGGGAGGCGGCCGGTTGGGCGTGTCTCCTCCGCCGCAGGCAGGATGAGCCCGAGATGGCGAGTGCAACACGGGTCGGGGCGGTCGCCCCGCAGACGACCAGCCGACCGCTCCGGGCGTGGCAGCAGGCCGCCCTCGAGCGCTACGAGGAGGCCGCCCCCAAGGACTTCCTCGTCACCGCGACGCCGGGCGCGGGGAAGACGACCTTCGCGCTCACGCTGGCCTCGCGGCTGCTGCAGCGGCGCGAGGTCGCCCGCGTGATCGTCGTCTGCCCGACCGACCACCTGCGGCTGCAGTGGGCCGACGCCGCCGACCGGATGGGCATCGTGCTCGACCCCGGTCTGACCAACGCCGTCGGCCCGGTGCGCGCCGGCACCCAGGGCTACGTGACGACGTACGCGCAGGTGGCCGGCAAGCCGATGCTGCACGCCGCCCGCGCCACCGCCGTCAAGACGCTGGTGATCCTCGACGAGGTCCACCACGCCGGCGACGGCCTGTCGTGGGGTGAGGCGATCGAGGAGGCCTACGGCTTCGCCGCCCGCCGGCTGTGCCTGACCGGGACGCCCTTCCGCACCAAGCCCGACGAGCGGATCCCCTTCGTGCGCTACGAGGAGGACGGCTTCGAGGGCGACGCCGGGGAGGCCGGCGCGGGGCTGGTCAGCCGCGCCGACTACACCTACGGCTACAAGGAGGCGCTGGCCGACAGCGTCGTCCGGCCGGTCGTCTTCGCCGCCTACACCGGCACCTCGCGCTGGCGGAACTCGGCCGGCGAGGTGGTCGCCGCCTCCCTGTCCGAGGCCGGCACCCGCTCGGTGGAGATGGCCGCCTGGCGCACCGCGCTCGACCCCAAGGGCCAGTGGGTGCCGCACGTCATCGCCGCGATGGACGAGCGGATCACCCACCTGCGCGAGAACGGCATGCCCGACGCCGCGGGGCTGGTGCTGGCCAGCGACCAGGACGACGCCCGCGCCTACGCCCGGATCGTCAAGCGGATCACCGGCAAGGCGCCCGAGCTGATCCTCTCCGACGACCCCAAGGCGTCGAAGAAGATCGAGCGGTTCGCGGCCGGCTCGGCGCGGATCGCCGTCTGCGTGCGGATGATCTCCGAGGGCGTCGACGTGCCGCGCGCCGCCGTCCTGGCGTGGATGACCTCCTACCGGACGCCGCTGTTCTTCGCCCAGGCCGTCGGCCGCGTCGTCCGCTCCCGGGCACCGCACGAGACCGCCACGGTCTTCCTGCCTGCCGTCCGGCCGCTGCTGGGGCTGGCGGCGTCGCTGGAGAAGGAGCGCAACCACGTCATGCCGCCGCCCAAGGCGGCCGATCCCGAGGCGCTCGACCTCGACCCGCTGCCGCCCAAGGAGCGCGAGGCGGTGGGCCTGAAGCAGTGGGAGGCGCTGGAGGCCGACGCCCGGTTCGCGCACGTCCTGCACGGGGGGACGGCGCACACCGGCGAGGCCGGCGGGCCGCTCGCGGTGGCCCCGGAGGACGAGGACTTCCTGGGCATCCCCGGCCTGCTCACCGCCGAGCAGACGGCGTCGCTGCTGGCCAAGCGCGACGACGAGCTGCGGCTGCGGATCGCGCAGCGGGTGCACGAGGAGGACACCGGGGAGCTGCCGATCGTCGAGGACCACCCCGACGAGGACGACGCCGGCCGGTCGTGGCGCGACGCCGCCGAGCTGCGGCGGGAGATCAACCGCCTGGTCAGCCGGGTGTCGGCGAAGACGTCGACGCCGCACGCCGTGGTGCACACCCAGCTGCGCCAGCACGTACCCGGCCCGCCGTCGGCCTCGGCGTCGGTGGACGTGCTGCGCGCCCGCCGCGAGCGCCTCCGCACGATGCTCTGAGGTCGGGGGCGTGCGCGGGCGGTGCCGGCCGCCGGGGGGGGGGGGGGGGGGCGGGGGGGGGGGGGCGGGCGCGCCGCGCCCAGCGGCGGGGCGGGGGGGCGGGGCCGG